>NZ_JBVPZC010000003.1:0-280837 GCF_055702805.1 Hydrogenophaga sp. LT287
AAAACACCTGCTTGCGGGTCTTGCGCGTGCTCAGGTTCAAGTCAAAGCTGCTTTGTTTCATGGTGCCCGAGTGTGCCGCGCTGGGCTTACATCTGCCATGCCGCTGGGGTGGTTTTGCAGAGTTTCCTAAGGTCCGCAGATGCAAAGCACCCCATCCAAGCGCTATCAACAGCTCCAGCCTGAAGACCGGGTGACGCTGGCCAGCTTGGCCCAGCAGAAGTTCACTGTTCGCGCCATGGCCCAAGTCCTGGGGCGTTCCCCCAGCACCATCAGCCGAGAACTACGGCGCAACACACAGCCCGCAGGCTACGCCAGCGCCACAGCGCGAACATGTGCCCAGCTGCGGCGCCAGCAGGGTCGCCCACTGGCCAAGCTCCATCCAGATGGCATCCTGTTCGGCCTGATGCGCCACTTTCTGGGCCAGCGCTGGTCGCCCGAGCAGCTTGCCCTGACACTGGCACGCATCTTCCCCAAAGGCCATGAGCACCGCGTGTCACACGAGACCATCTACAACTGTATCTACGCCCAGCCCGTGGGCGAGCTCAAGCGTGAGCTGATCGCCACCCTGCGCCACGCCCATAACAAGCGCGTGCCGCGCAGCAAGGGACAAGACCGTAGAGGGCAGATCCCGGACATGGTGAGTATCCATGTGCGCCCGCCTGAGATTGAGGATCGGCAGTTCCCTGGCCACTGGGAGGGCGACCTCATCAAGGGCGCGGCCAACGCCAGTGCGGTGGGCACCTTGGTCGAGCGCACCAGCAGACTGCTCATGCTCATCAAGCTGCCCGAGTTCAAGCCTGCCAGTGCAGCCAACGTGATGCAGGCCTTCTCTGACAAGCTGCTGGGCATTGCCGCGCCCATGCGCCAGAGCATGACGTACGACCAGGGCCGGGAGATGGCGATGCACAAGGAGCTGAGCAAACGCACGGGCGCTGCGGTGTACTTCTGTGACCCGCACAGCCCTTGGCAGCGTGGGTCCAACGAGAACACCAACGGACTGGTGCGCCAGTACTTGCCCAAGGGCACCGATCTCTCGGGCTACAGCCAGGCGCAACTCGATGCCATCGCCGATCAGATCAACAACCGGCCCAGGAAAGGCCTGGGCGTACGATCACCCTTGGCGGTCTATCGAGAACTCTTGCTCAACAGCCCGCAACACTCCACTCTCGTTCATTGAAACCCAGGGTGTTGCCCTTCACTTTTGAATCCGCCCTCTATAAACTGGCCGCCGCTCCATAAGTTGGTCATGCGTCTCTCCTGAAGCGCAGCGCTTTTGGGGTCAGGTCTTGCCTTTTTCTTCAAGATCTCGCAAGAGCAAAAGGGAAGACCTCGTTTTCGTGGGTGTGCTGGCGGAATGTTGATGACTGGTAATTATCTTTGGTCAACCGATCAAGGTTGATTCGTAAACGGGTTTACCAGCGCGGGGATCCGCAGGCTGGAGTGCTCCCGCATGATTGATGACAACGCCGAAATATATGGCCAATGCTCGTAACCACACCAAACACACCGCCCGACCTATCTTTTAATCTCATTAATATTTAGAACGAAATGCCGCTTATCAAGCTCCGCCTGAAATAGCTTAACCCAGGACATTTTTGATATCATATCAATAATTCGTGCTTTGTACTCGCTTCGAATCTTTGCTCCGAAAACTATTCTTTTAATAGCTCGAGGGTCACACTCGTACAAACCAGCTCCCCCCTCAGAGGCTAGGAGTTCAGCAACCTCTTCATCATTCATATCACCAGAATCCAATGATTTCTTATAAAAATCTTTCTCGGATTCTCTAACGGGGCGCTTAATAGACCTCCACTCCGCCTCGTATTTCCAGTGAGGAGATTTTGACAAGAATATTGACTCTATGATCGCATCGTTAACTACAGGGCCTTCAACAAGCGGAACCTGCGGACGCTCGGAGGTGTATCTGATAGCTTTCGCCGTTGACAAAGGGTAAAAAGATGCATCGAATCCTATGCAAATTCCGCTGTGGGATCCAGCATAGTGGCTCCACATAAGCAAGTTCTTATGATCATTCGTTAGACACAAAACTCCAAGTTCGCCTACCCAGTCTGCTTCTACTGCAGCCACGTGGACGCTTCTCAACTTTGACAACGAGTCTTTGATGACGCGAGCCCTCAATGATTTTGAAATTCCCAATTCTTGTTTATCCAAAAACTTCGCAACAGCTTTCTCATCAGGGGCCAAAAACGTTGGTGAAATTTCAAAAGGATCATTAAACGATAACGGACTCGCATAGTAAACCCAGCCCGAAAGCATTCTCTCAAGCCAATTTATACGGGCTCCATCAAGGGATTGGTATTTGTAAAGCAGCCTCATCGTCTGGTGTGCTTAGTTAAATTAACGCATAAGCAAAGCAGCCTGTCGCAGGGAAGATAGTCACGTACCGCTCCCGCAAAGCGCTCAGATTCAATTAGATAGATCTAACCGCGGGATGGAGGGCTGAAGCAAAGGATTCAACAGGCATAACCACACTGAAACACCTGGCCAAAATTGCAGACTGACCGAAGTGATCAATATATCAGTGTACTCGGATGCTCACCTTTGGCTCTACCGGACCTGCCAAACGCTGCAATCGGAGTAGCTGCGACGCAGCCCGTTTTAATGATCGGAATTCGATCTAAACGCATTGCACAGCAATAGGCCATCCACCCCACTCTCACTCCCCCGCCAAAAACCGCTCAACCAGTTCCAGCTGCTCAGGCACATTCAGCGCCGGCGCATGCCCACAGCCCGCAATGGTGACCACCCGCGCACGCGGGCCGCGGTCGCGCATGGCTTCTGCGGTGTCGGCCAGCAGCAGGTCGGAATCGGCGCCGCGCAGGCACAGCACTGGCGTGGCGATGCGCTCGTAGTCGGGCCACAGGTCGTAGTCGGCCGGGTGGTGGGTGAACTGCATCACCATGGCGGGGTCGTAGTGCGGGGTGACGCGGCCGTTGGGCAGGCGGCGCACGGAGCTTTCTGTGAGCAGGCGCCACTGCGCGTCGGTGAGGTAGCCGTAGGGTTTGTAGACGGTGCGGAAGTACTGTTCCAGCTCACCCACGGTGTCGAACGATGCCGGGTTACCGGCGTAGCTGCGGATGCGGTCGATGGCCACAGGGTTGGGCTGGGGGCCGATGTCGTTGATGACCAACCGCTCGATGCGACCGTGCAGCGCGCCGCCCGCGCACACCATGCCGATGGCGCCGCCCATGGAGGTGCCGACCCAATGAAAACGGGCCAGGCCCAGCTGGTTGGCCAGCGACTCGGCCAGGCGGGCGTAAAAGGCCAGGCAGTATTCCACCTCGGGCACCGGGCTCCACTGCGAGAGGCCGCGCCCAATGGTGTCGGGGCAGATGACGCGGTAGCCGTGGCCCGCCAGGTGGGCGGCCAGTGCGTCCATGTCGCGGCCAGTGCGCGCCAGGCCGTGCCAGGCGATGACCAACGGGCAGGCTGGGGGTTGGTCCACCGGGGCGGGTGCCCAGTCCATGAAGTGGATTTCACGGCCTTCGCAGCTGAGGTAGCGCGACTGGGGAATGGGTGGGGTGTTCATGGTGTTCAGACCCGGTAGCTAAGAGGTGAGCCGCGTGTGAGTAAGTGGCTCAGGGGCGCCGCGCGGCGGGCTGCGCAGGGCCACCAGCCCCAGGCTGGGCACGCGGCGGGCGGGCGGCCCGTTCCCTCAGCTTGCCCACCACACCGCTGGGAAAGTAATACACCGACAACACAAACAGCACGCCCAGCCAGAGCAGCCAGCGGTCGGGCGTGAGCAAGGCGGGCAACAGCGGCAGGCCTTCGGTGGCGCCGCCGGCCAGGCGCAGAAGGTCTTGCAGGTAGCTTTGCGCCAGCACAAACAGCACGCTGCCAATGACCGCGCCGTACACGGTGCCCATGCCGCCAATGACGACGATGAGCAAGATGTCCAACATGATTTCAAACGAGAGCGAGGTGTCTGGCCCGTTGTAGCGCAGCCAGATGGCCAGCAAGCAGCCCGCCAGCGTGGCAAAGCCGGCCGACAACACGTTGGACAGCGTGCGGTAGACCACGGTGCGGTAGCCCAGCGCCTCGGCGCGAAAGTCGTTTTCGCGAATGGCTTGCAGCACCCGGCCAAAAGGCGAATTCACGATGCGCAGCAGGGTGAGAAAGATGGCGCAAACCATGCCGAAGATGAGGTAGTAGGTGATGAAGCGCCCATTGAGGTCAACCTCACCCAACGGCGTCTGCAAGGGCCCTTCCATGAGCGCAAAGCCGGGTGTCAGCAGCTCGGGCACCGAAAAGCTCAGGCCGTCTTCACCGCCGGTGAAGTCGGACAACTGCGACGCCAGCGTGAGGAACGCGGTAGCCACCGCCAGCGTGATCATGGCGAAAAAGATGGCTTTGACCCGTAGCGAAAACAGCCCGATCACCAGCGACAACACCAGCGAAACCAGCAACGCCGCCAGCACGCCAAAGCCCAGCGCGGCCCAGCTCGGGCTCTCGGCCGCGTTGAGCGAAATGGCCACGCCATAAGCACCGATGCCAAAAAACATGGTGTGGGCAAAACTGACGATGCCGGTGTAACCCAGCAGCAGGTCAAAGCTGGCCACCAGCGCGATGAAGATCAGCACCTTGGCGGCCACGTTGAGCGCCTTGACGCCGGGAAACAGAAACGGCGCGAAGGCCAGGCCCAGAAACAGGACCAGCAGGAGCGCCGCCAGCCAGCGGCTGCGCGGCAAATCATTGGAAAGCAATCGGTTCAGCATGGTCAAATCTCGGAGATCGGGAGAGCGAAGGCCAGGGCAGCCGCGGAACCGGGCTTGCCGGGCCCAGGCTGCGCCCCCTGGGAAGTGACGCCGCAGGCGGCGCGGGGGGTGTCCATTACCGGCTCGTCACCGGGTACACGCCTTGCGGGCGCCACAGCAAAATCGCCACCATCAGCGCGATGTTGGAAAACAGCGCGACTTTGGGAAACAAGAAGCCGGTGTAGTTGGCCATCAGCCCCACCAGCAGCGCACCAATGAGGGCGCCCAGCGTGGAGCCGAGCCCGCCGATGATGATGACGATGAAGATGAGCACGTTGACCTGGTGCCCCATTTGCGGCGTCACGGTTTCCTGGTACAGCCCCCACATGACACCGCCCAGACCAGCCAGCGCGCTGCCCACCACGAACACGCCCACAAACAGGCGCTTGATGCGGTAGCCCAGCGACTCCACCATTTCACGGTCTTGCACACCGGCGCGGATGAGCAGGCCCACCTTGGTGCGGTTGAGCGTCCACACCATGGCGGCGAACACGGTGCCCCCCACCAGCACCGCGAGCAGGCGGTATTTCGCCACCGCCGCGTCGCCCAGCAAGATCGAGCCGCGCAGCGCCTCGGGCAACGGCAGCGGCACCTGCTCGGGGCCCCAGAACACCTTGATCAGCTCTTCGCCAATGATCATGCCGCCCATGGTGATGAGGATCTGCTTGAGGTGCATGCCGTACACCGGGCGGATGATCAGGCGTTCAAACGCCAGCCCAATGGCACCGGCCACCGCCATGGCCACCAGCATGGCCGGAAACAGCGCCATCAGGTTGAGCCACAGGCTGTCGGCCGTGGTGTAGCTGCCCATGCTGGCCAGCACGGTAGTGGCCACAAACGCGCCGAGCGCAATGAACACGCCGTGGCCGAAGTTCAGCACGTCCATGAGGCCAAACACCAGCGTGAGGCCCGAGGCGATGATGAACACGATCATGCCCATGGCCAGGCCGGCCACGGTGAGCGTGAGCCAGGTGGAAGCGCTGCCCGTGAGCGGCAGCGCAATCAGCGCCAGCGCCGGCACCAGAGCCATGGGCTTCCAGTCGAGGTCTTTGAGTTGGATCATGCGTGACTCCCGAGGGAAAGACCGAGCAACCGCGACTGCAGCGCTTCGTCGGCGGCCAGCTCGGCCATGCTGCCGCTGTGCACCACGCGCCCGTCGTCCATCACGGCCACCGAGTCGCCCAGCTGGCGTGCGAAATTGAAGTTTTGTTCCACCAGCAAGATCGTGGTTTGCGCCGCCTTGAGCTGGCGAAAGGCCTCGATCATGTTCTGGATGATGGCCGGCGCCAGGCCCTTGCTGGGCTCGTCAATCAGGAGCAGCTGGCGCGGCTCGATGATGGCGCGCGACACGGCCAGCATCTGCTTTTGGCCGCCGCTGAGCTTGCCCGCCGGGTGCAGCCAAAACTTTTTCATGGCCGGAAACAGGCCAAAAATCCATTCCAGCCGGGTCGTGTCGATCTCGTTCAGGTTGCGGGCGCCGCGCGCCGCCAGCAGCATGTTTTCACGCACCGACAGGTCGGAAAAAATGCCCATGCTCTCGGGCACGTAGGCCACGCCGCTTTGCGCAATGTCGGGCGTGGGCGTCTGCGTGATGTCCTGGCCGTTCAGCACCACCGAGCCCTGGCTCGCGTGCCACAGGCCCATGATGGTGCGCAGCGTGGTGGTCTTGCCCGCGCCGTTGCGGCCCAGCAGCATGGTGAGCTGCCCGGTGGGCACTTGCAGGTCCACGCCGTGCAAGATGTGGTACGCGCCGATATGGGTGTGCACGCCTTGAAGCTTTAGAAGCACCCCCGCGCCGCTTGCGGCGTCAGCCCCCAAGGGGGGCGCCGACTGCGGCCCGGCAGAGCCGGCTCGCGCTGGCCTTGGTCGTTCATGCCAACACCCCTTCTTCTTTTTCTTCCGGGTTGATGCCCAGGTAAGCCTGCTGCACCACCGGCGACGCGATCACCGTGGCCGGGTCGCCGTCGGCCACCAGCTCACCGTTGTGCAGCACGATGATGCGATCCGAGAGTTCGCGCACCACATCCATCTTGTGTTCCACCAGCAAAATGGTCTTGGTCTTGTCGGCCTTCAGGCGGCGGATCAGATCCAGGATCACCGGCGCTTCGTCCACGCTCATGCCCGCCGTGGGCTCGTCAAACATGAACACCAGCGGTTCCAGCGCCATCAAAATGCCCACCTCCAGCTTGCGCTGGTCGCCGTGCGGCAGGCTCGACGCCAGGGCATCGCGCTTGTCTGCGAGCGCCACGGTTTCCAGCACCTGGTCGGCACGCTCCAGCAGGTCCTTGCGGTCGCTCCAGATGCGCCAGAGGTTGAGCCCGGCACCCGCCTTGGCCTGCACCGCCAGGCGCACGTTTTCTCGCACCGTCAGGTTGGGAAACAGGTTGGTGAGCTGGAACGCCCGGCCCAGCCCGGCTTGCGCCCGGGCCGGCGCACCCAGGCCAGACATGTCTTGGCCACCCAGCAGCACACGCCCTGCGCTGGCCTTGATCTGCCCCGAGATGAGGTTGAAGTAGGTCGTTTTGCCGGCACCGTTGGGGCCGACGATGGCGGTCAGCGTGCCGGGCTGGAAAGCGCAGGACACAGCGTTCACCGCCACGTGCCCGCCAAAGCGGACCGTGAGATCAAAGGTTTCGAGCATGGGGTCTCCGACAGGGAGAGACAGTTCGGGCGCGGCACCTGCCGCGACCTCCGGGAACACCGCGGAACCGCCCTTCGTCAGGCTCAGGGCGGGCCGCAGGTGTTGCCCCCTGGAGGGGGTGACGCGCCCTTGGGCGCGGCGCGGGGGTGTTACCTTTTATTCCGGATCGGAATGTTCATGTCTTCCGGCTTGATCTCGCGCACCAGCTCAGGCACGCCCCAGGCAAAGGCCGGGTCCACTTTGATCTTGAAGTGGTACATGCTCTGCAAGGCTTGGTGGTCTTCCTTGCGGAAGGTCATCTTGCCTTTGGGGGTGTCAAAGCTCATACCCTCCATGGTGCTGATGAGCTTGTTGGTGTTGGTGTCACCGCCGGTTTTCTTCAGCGCCGTGACCACCGCCATGGCGGCGGAGAAGCCGCCAGCGGTAAAGAAGTCAGGCGGCGTCTTGAACTGGCGGTAGTGCTCGGCCACCATCGCGTCGTTGACCGGGTTCTTGGGCAAACCGAAATAGTAGTAGCTGGCGCCTTCCATGCCGGGGAACTGCTTGTAGGCAGCCATGGCAGGCAAGATGTTGCCGCCGGTCGCGATCTCGATGTTGTAGCGCTTCAGGTCCAGGTCGGCGATCTTGAACGGGTTGCCCGCTCCCGCCCAGACGATCCAGATGATCTTGCGGCCCGGCTGGTCCTTGAGCTTGTCGATCAGGCGCTGGGCACCGGCCGTGAAGTCGGTGGTGTTGGTGGGCAGGTATTCCTCGTGCACGATCTTGGCGTTCTTCACGGCTTCTTTGAACGCCTTCACGCCGTCGCGGCCAAACGCGTAGTCTTGCGCCAGGGTGGCAATGGTGGTGCCGGCCTTGTCCAGCGCCACGGCGTTGGAAATCGCGTCTTGCGAGCTGTTGCGCCCGGTGCGGAAGATGTATTTGTTCCACTTGTCACCGGTGATCGAGTCGGCCACGGCGGGCTCCACCAGCAAGATCTTTTTGTATTCTTCCGCCACGGGCAGCATGGCCAGCGCCACACCCGAGCCGGTCGGGCCAATGGCGATGTCGGCCTTGTCGTCGGCGTAGGCGGCCGCCAGCTGGGCACGACCCACATCGGGCTTGAACTGGCTGTCCTTCTCGATCACCACCAGCTTCTTGCCGTTCACCTCCATCGTGCCGGCGGTGGCGTAGTTCAAACCCATCATCAAGCCGGTGTGGGTCTGCTTGGCATAAGCCTCCAGCGGGCCGGTTTTGTCGTACACGTGGGCGATGCGGATTTCGCCCGACTTGGACTGGGCAAAGCCCAGCGTGGCCGTGCAAGCGAGCGCAATGACCGCGAGGCGGCGGGTGGTGTGTGTCATGTCTTGTCTCCTGAGTTTGAACGATCACAGCGCTGCGCGCCGCACTGGGCACTTTGCACGCTCCGTGCCAGCGCCCTAAGTCCTTGATTTGTATGAAAAAGGGCCGTTGACCCGGTGAAGTTCGTCTGAATATCAGACAACAACACCCCAAAGAATCGTTCAATATTTGGACGATCGTCTAATTTTCTGACACTTCAAACACGTCAGGCATCCCGGCCAAGCGGTCGTAAAAGCTTGCCCTGGAAATGCCCAGCAGCTTGGCCGCTGCCGTGCGGTTGCCGCGGGTGTGGGCCAGCGCAGCCCGAATGGCCTGTTGCTCCAGTGCCGCAATTTGCTCGGGCAAGGGCCGTGGCGCAAGCGCCGAGGCCGCCGGTGCTGAGACCCGGGCCAAGCCTGTTTCGGGCGCTGGCACCCAGGCCACGGCGGCGAGACCCGTCTCTTGCAGCACGGCGGCCACCTGAGCGGCTTCGATGTGGTGCGAGTCGCTGCGCAGCGCCAGCTGCTCCAACACGTTGCGCAGCTCGCGAATGTTGCCGCGCCATGCCTGAGCGGCCAGCAGCGCCTGGGCATCGGGCTCCAGTTCCAGCTGCGGCCCGCCGCCGCGGGCGGCCATGTCTTCGCCCAGCGCTTCAATCAACAGGGCAATGTCGCCCCGGCGCTCACGCAAGGGCGGCACACGAACCGGCAACACGTTGAGCCGGTAATACAGGTCTTCGCGGAAGCTGCCTTCGCGCACCATCTGCTGCAAATCGCGCGAGGTGGCCGCCACCACCCGCACATCAAACCGCACCAGCTTGTTGGAACCCAGCGGCTCGATCTCGCCTTCTTGCAGCGCGCGCAACAGCTTCACTTGCACCGACATCGGCATGTCGCCCAGCTCATCCAGAAACAGCGTGCCACCGTCGGCGAGCTTGAATTTTCCGTCGCGGCCTTTTTTGTCGGCGCCGGTGTAGGCCCCGGGCGCCACACCAAAAAACTCGGCCTCCAGCAAGGTGTCGGGTACCGCGGCCATGTTCACGCTGACAAACGGCCGCCCTGCGCGGGGCGAGGCTGCGTGAATCGCGTGGGCCAGCAGTTCTTTGCCGGTGCCGGTTTCGCCCAGCAGCAGCACCGGGCTGGACGACTGGGCCGCGCGCCGCGCCTGGCGCTTCACCTCCAGCGCGGGAGGGCTGCTGCCCACAAAGCTGGCAAAGGTGTACTTGGTGCGGCGCTGGCTGGCGAGTTCGCGGCGGGCATCGTTCAAGTCTTGTTCGAGCCGGGCAAACTTGGTGATGAGCGGTTGCAACGTGGTTTCCGGGTGGTCAAACAGCACGATCCCCAGCACGCCAATGACCTCGCCGGCCTCGTCACGCAGGGGAATGCGGCTGACCCCAAACGTGCCCGCCTTGTTGTCCAGCAGGTCAATCAAGATCGGTTTCCCCGTGGCCAGCACCTGGTGCATCAGCGTGTTTTGAACCACGCTGGACACGGGGTGGCCCACAAAATCTTCTTCGCGGTCAAAACCCAGCGCCGGCAGAAAACGGCGGTACTGGTCGTTGATCCAGACCACGCGGGCGTTGCGGTCCACCAGCATCATGCCCTCGCTGGCGTTGGCAAAAAGGTCAAACATGGACCGCGCAGCCAGCTCCAGAATGCTCTGCGCGTCGCGGGGAAGTCGGTTGTCTGCGGTCATGGGCGCATGGTATCGCCCATTTGCACGACAGGCCCCCACTTGGACTGCCTTGGAACCGACTCCACCGGGCCACACGTATCACCCCCTTGAGGGTGTCGCGCGCGACGCGGGGGGGGTGTTCGTCAAGCCTTCCTATGCCAGGCCAGCAAACGCGGCGTCACCAGCACCAGCACCACAATGGTCAGCAGCGTGGCCGACATGGGGCGTTCGAAGAACACCGCCGCACTGCCCTCCCCGATCGACATGGCGTTGCGGAACTGCGCCTCGGCCAATGGCCCAAGAATCAGACCCACGATCACGGGTGCGGTCGGGAAATCAAACCGGCGCAGCGCCACACCCACCAGCGCCAGGCCGAACATGATGAAAAGGTCAAACGAGCTCTGGCGCATGCCGTACACGCCCACCGTGGCGAAGATCAGGATGCCGGCGTAGAGCGGCGCCTTCGGAATCTTCAGCAGCTTGACCCACAGCCCCACCATGGGCAGGTTGAGCACCAGCAGCATGACGTTGCCAATGTAGAGCGAGGCGATCAGCGCCCACACCAGGGCGGACGAGGTCTGGAACAGCTGCGGCCCGGCGTTGATGCCGTAGTTTTGCAGCGCGCTCAGCAAAATGGCGGCGGTGACCGAAGTAGGAATGCCCAGCGTCAGCAGCGGCACCAGGGTGGCGGTCACGGCGGCATTGTTGGCGGCTTCCGGGCCGGCCACGCCCTCAATGGCGCCGGTGGTGCCAAATTCCTTCTTGTGCTCCGGGTCGGCCAGCTTGCGTTCGGTGGCGTAGCTGAGAAACGTGGGAATCTCGGAGCCGCCCGCGGGGATGGTGCCGAAGGGAAAACCGATGAAGGTGCCACGCAGCCAGGCGGGCCACGAGCGCTTCCACTCGCTGCGCGTCATGTGCGCCTTGTTCATTTTGTTCATGCTGGCTGCGCTCTTGCCTTCGTACAGCGCGTTGTAGAGCGCCTCGGTCACGGCGAACAGGCCCACCGCCACCAGCACCACTTCCACGCCGTCCATGAATTCGATAACGCCGCCGGTGTAGCGCACTTGCCCGGTGATCTGGTCCATGCCCACGAGGCCCAGCGCCAGGCCGAAAAACAGCGCCGTGATGCCGCGCAGCGTACTCTGCCCCAGCACCGCGCTCACGGTGGTGAAGGCCAGCAGCATCAGGCAAAAATACTCGGGCGGACCAAGCTTCACGGCGAACTCGGCCAGAAACGGTGCAAACAGCGTAACCAAAATGGTGGCGATGGTGCCGGCCACAAAGGAGCCGATGGCCGAGGTGGCCAGCGCGGCGCCGGCGCGCCCGTTCTTCGCCATCTTGAAGCCTTCCAGCGCGGTCACCATGGTGCCGGTTTCGCCTGGGGTATTGAGCAAAATGGAGGTGGTCGAGCCGCCGTACATGGCACCGTAGTAGATGCCGGCAAAGAAGATCATGGAGGCGGTGGCTTCCACCTGCCCGGTGATGGGCAGCAGCATGGCCACCGTAACGGCAGGGCCCAGGCCGGGCAGCACGCCAATGGCGGTGCCCAGGGCACAGCCGGCCAGCGCCCACAGCAAATTGATGGGGGTACCCGCGGTGGCAAAGCCGCCCAGCAGGTTGTTCCAGAGGTCGAGCATGGTGTTCTCCTGATGGTCCGTCGGGCAGATCAGAGCCAGCCCGTGCCCGTGAGGCCCGGCAGGTTGACGGCGAGGAATTTGGTGAACAGCCAGAAGGTGGGCGCCGAGATCAGCATGCCGGTCACCACGTCTTTCACCGTCTGCATGGCATGGCCTGCGGGCTTGCCTTCGCTGATGCGCAGGCCGCGCACCGCCAGCGTGAAGCACAGCGCGCAACTCAGCACAAAGCCGATGGTGGTGATGAGCGCCGCGTTGCCCAGAATGCCCGCCGACACCCATGCCATGGCGTGCCAGTCGCCACGGGCCGCGCCCGAGGGTTCGGGCATGTTGCGAAAGCCGCCGGTGCGCACTTCCCAGATCAGCAACACGCCGCACAACCCCATGGCAGCCGCCACCACCCAGGGCAAGAAATTCGGGCCCACGCCGGCGTAGCCCGCGTCCGACGGGATGTTGGCCGCGCCGTAGGCGAGCCCGGCAGCGAGCAACACGGCGGCGGTGCCCAGGGCCAGCTGACCCAGGCGGTGGTCAGCGCCTGCGGATGGGTTGGGGGAATGGGTGGTGTTCATCTGTATCTCCAAAAAACAAGGCCGCGACAACAGGTGCCGCGGCCGGTCAGCGGCAGGTCGGCAGCGTCAGGCCATGCCGGCGCGCACCATGGTGGCTCGCAGGCTGGAGAAATCGCGGTCCACGAACTCGTCAAATGCCTTGCCGGTCAGCAGCGCGGGCATCCAGTTGTTCTTGACCAGTGCGTCTTGCCAGGCTTTGCTCTTGGTGGCTTTGACCACGCGCGCGGTCAGCTCGTCGCGCTGGGCCGGTGTGAGGCCGGCGGCGCCAAACACGCCTCGCCAGTTGCCAATCTCCACGCCAATGCCCTGCTCCTTGAGCGTGGGCACGTTGATACCCTTGACGCGCTCGCCCGAGGTGATGCCCACGGCGCGCATCTTGCCGGCCTCGATGTACTGCTGGAACTCACTGAAGCCGCTGCCGCCGATGGTCACGTTGCCACCCAGAATGGCCGCCACCGCCTCACCACCGCCCCGGAACGGCACGTAGTTGATCTTGGACGCTGGCACCCCCACCGACTGCGCAATCTGGGCCGCAGCGATGTGTTCGGTGGACCCACGCGAACCGCCGCCCCACTTGACGCTGCCCGGGTCTTTTTTGAGCTGCTCCACCACATCCTTCATGGTCTTGAAGGGCGAGTTGGCCGGCAGCACAAACACGTTGTACTCGGTGGTCAGACGGGCAATGGGCGTGAGCTGCGTGATCGACACCGGCGGCTTGCCGGTGATGATGCCGCCCAGCATCACGGCACCCATCACCATCAGCGCGTTCGGGTCGCCCTTGTTGGCGTTGTAAAACTGGGCCAGGCCGATGGCGCCGGCAGCACCACCCTTGTTTTCAAACGTGACCGAGTCGGCCGCCTTCGATTCACGAAAGGCTTCGCCCAGCGCACGGCCGGTGCTGTCCCAGCCGCCACCCGGGTTGGCCGGAATCATCATTTTCAGATTGGCGTTGGCCCAGGCCACATTGGGCAGAGCCCCGGCAGCGGCCAGTGCGGCCAAAGATTTCAGAAAGGTATCGCGACGCATGCGTGTCTCCTGCTGTTGGTGATTTGAGGGTTTGATCTTGCGACCTGTGGCTGTCAACTTGCCGTCCACCGCCCTAGGACAAACCCTGAGGCGGTGAACACCCAGCCGTCAAAAACGGTGACGCACGCCGAACTGCACACCGTTGGAGCTGGAGCCGGCCACCGGGCTGTTGAAGCCGAGCGCCGAAGCTGCGTCGTTGGACACCGCGGTGAGGTGGCCGTAGAGCGCCGTGCGCTTGGACAGGTTGTGGCTGGCCTGCAGGGTGTAGACCGTGGCGTCATCGCTGGCTGCCGCCGCCGAGCCGTTGACGTCCTTGGCCTGTGCAACGCCCACCGAGACCGTGGTTTCGCCGAGCTTGAACGCTGCGGCCAAACCATAAACCTTGAGCTTCTTCGCCGCTTTGTCTTCGGCGTCGTAATACGCAGTGACCTTGACCGACCCGAAGTCGTAAGCCCCCGCGAGCAGCAGCGCGTCCTTGCCCTGCTTGCCAGCGGTCGTGCCATCGGCATCGGTCACCTTCATGAGCGAAACACCCGCGGTCAGAGGCCCGTTGGCATACAAGGCATGCGCGCTCACCTGTTTGGCAAAGTCCTGGCTCGTGTCGGTGCTGGGGCGCTCCTCGCCCAGGCTGTACTGCAACTGGAAGACGGTGCTGGCAATGGTTGGCGAAATGTAGGTGATGGCATTGTTCACGCGGTTGTAGTCACCGTTGCCGATGATGGGCACAACGCTCAGCACGTCATACGTTTTGGTGCCGACGATGCCCGCAATGTCGTCCATGGGCGAGTACTGACGGCCCACGCGCACGGCGCCCCAGTGGCCTCCCAGGCCCAGGTAGCTCTGACGGCCAAACATGCGGCCGCCCTGGCCCAAGGCACCGGTGTCGGCATTGATCCCGGACTCCAGAACAAACATGGCCTTGAGTCCGCCGCCCAGGTCTTCGGTGCCACGCAAACCCCAGCGTGAACCTTGTTGCTGCCCCGACGCCACACGGGTGATGGAGGTCTCGCCCTTGATGCGCTCAACGGCCAAGTCGACAACACCGTAAAGGGTGACGGACGATTGCGCAAAGGCCGTTGCACTGAAGAAACCCAGGATACCCAGAGTGATCGCGTTTCGTTTCATGTTTGACTTTCATGGCTATACAGACAACCCGCTACAGGCACCGTGCCCGATGTGTCCGGCGCGGTGATCGGACAGCTGTATGCTCCGGTCGCCGGCTGTCAGTCTGCTGTCCACCAGACCCGTGAAAACCCTGTGCGGTGCGCCCTCGAACGGACGGATGAACTGGGCGCCAGGTGCCCATAATCCGGACTATGAAACTGCTGCTGATTGAAGACAACGCCACCATGCAGACCACGCTGCGGCGCAGCCTGGAGCGGCGTGGCGTGCAGGTGCTGAGCTGCGACGACGGCGCCCGCGCACTGGCCCTGTGGCAGGCCAGCCTGCCCGACGCGGTGTTGCTGGACCTGAGCCTGCCCGGACGCGATGGCCTGCTGGTGCTGAGCGACGCGCGTGCAGCCGGCCTCACCACGCCCGTCATCATCCTGACCGCTCGCGGCACCGTCGGTGACCGCATCATTGGGCTCAACACAGGGGCCGACGACTACCTGCCCAAACCCTTTGACCTGGACGAGCTCGAAGCGCGGGTGCGCGCCCTCGTGCGCCGAGCCAGCGGCAACGCAGACGCACACAACACGGCACCGGGCAAACCGCTCACCTGGTGCGGCATGCACGTGGAAAAAGACAGTGGCGCTGCCTACTTCAACGGCACGCCTCTGGAGCTGGCCCCCCGTGAACTCGCCCTGCTGCGTGCGCTGCTGGGCAAGCCAGGCCACGCCATCGCCAAAGAGCGCCTGTTTGAATCGGTGTTTCCGGGCCAAAGTCAGGTGCAGCCCGAAGCGATTGAGGTGGTGGCCTACCGCCTGCGCAAAAAAATCGCCCACACAGGCGCCGAACTGGTCACATTGCGTGGCCTGGGTTACCTGCTCAAGGCGGGAACCTGATGGGACCTGCGGGCGCCGCCGCCCCCCACCCAACCGCCAGCAGCCCCCGGCCCAGTTCGCTGAGGCGAACCTTGCTGCTGGGCATCTTGCTGC
Source organism: Hydrogenophaga sp. LT287 (assembly GCF_055702805.1). NCBI lineage: Bacteria > Pseudomonadati > Pseudomonadota > Betaproteobacteria > Burkholderiales > Comamonadaceae > Hydrogenophaga > Hydrogenophaga sp. LT287. The sequence goes on from NZ_JBVPZC010000003.1 coordinate 15,736, forward strand.
CCGTGTTCGGCTTTGTGTTGATCAACACCGTGGTGCTGTATCGCCAGGCGCTGGCCGCCGCTGACACAGCCTACGACCGCACCCTGCTGGCCACCGCCAAGTCGCTTGGGGAACAGCTGACGCTGGTGGGTGAAGGCCCAGGCGCACGGGTGACATCGTCCCTGCTGTACTCGGCGCTTGAAGCCTTTGAAGCGGACAACCGCAGCCGCCTGTTCTACCGCGTCAGTGGCTTCAAGGGCGAACTGGTGTCGGGCTTTGAAGACTTGCCTGTGTGGCGAGAAGCCCTGCCGACGCAAACCATTTATGCCGCCCTGGTGCATTTTTACGACGACGAGTACCGCGGTGTGCCGGTGCGCATGGCGGTGCTGCTGCAACCGGTCTCGGGGGTTTACGAACAAGGAATGGTCACCATTCAGGTCGCCGAAACACTGGAACTGCGCGAGACGCTCGCACGGCAGATCCTGATCGACACCCTGTGGCGGCAGGCGGCACTGGTGCTCGTCATCGCGTTGATCGTCGTGTTCGTGGTGCAGCGCGCCACGCGCCCCGTGCGTGAGCTCAGCCAGGCGCTAAGTGCGCGCACCGACAACGACCTAGCGCCGCTGCCCACCGCCGGCGCGCCCCGCGAATTGCTGCCCTTGCTGGACGCCACCAACCAGCACATGCAGCGCCTGGCCCATTTGCTCGAACACCAGAAACGCTTTGTGCGCGACACCTCGCACCAGCTGCGCACACCGCTGGCGGTGCTCAAGGTCCAGGTGCAGTCGGCATTGCGCGGCGACGTCGAGCCCAAGCAGGCCTTTGAAGAAATCGGACACACGGTCGAGCGCGCCAACGAACTGGCCAACCAGATGCTGGCGCTGGCCAAGGTGGAGCAACTGCACGACGACCAAAACACCCCCCGGACCGATTGGGCCGACGTGGTGCGCGATGTGGCGCTCGACCTGTCTGCCCTGATCGCCGAGCGCTCGCTGGACTTCTCGCTCGACACCACCCCGGCCCTGGTGCGTTCCCACGCCTGGGCGCTGCGCGAGCTCAGCCGCAACCTGCTGCACAACGCCATCAAAAACACCCCGGTAGGCTCGCGGCTGGCGGTGGCACTGGTCAGCGACGCACGGACCGCCGCGCTCACCATCAGCGACAGCGGCCCCGGCATATCACCCGCCTTGCGTGAGCGCCTGTTCCAGCCGTTCTCGACCGAGACCGGGGCCGGCTCGGCCAGCACCGGCTCGGGTTTGGGGCTGGCCATTTGCCTGGGCATCGTGCAATCCCTGGGTGGCAGCATCGAACTGATCAACCGCGGACCCAACGCCCAGGTGAAGGGCCTCGACGCCACCGTGCGCTTGCCCCTGTCTTCTGAATCCAACAACTGATCGAACACCCCACCCATGCACAGCGACAACACATCCGCCAAGGTTCGCCTCGACAAGTGGTTATGGGCGGCCCGCTTCTACAAAACCCGCAGCCTCAGCGCCGAAGAAATCGACAAGGGCCGGGTCAGGCTCAATGGCCAGCTGGCCAAACCCTCGCGCGATGTGAAACCCGGCGACGTGCTTGAAATTCGCAGCGGCCAGGTGCTCCGAACCGTGGTGGTGCGGGCGCTCAGCGGTGTGCGCGGCCCAGCGCCGGTAGCGGCCTTGCTCTATGAAGAAACGGCTGAATCCATCGGTTTGCGGGCGGCCGCCGCGGAGCAGCGGCGACTGGCCCCCGAACCCGCGCAAAGCCTGAGCCAGGGCCGCCCCACCAAGCGCGACCGGCGCGACCTGGATCAGCTGAGCGATGGCAAGGTGCGCGGTGACTGGAACGCGCGATGGAGCGCCTCGCTGGACGACTGAGCCACATCAGGCTCAGCGCCTCACGCCTTTCGCAGGCCCAGCCACATGACCGTGGCCACCACCAGCAAGCCACCGGCCACCTGCACCGGCGCAATCGTCTGCCCCAAAATGGCCCAAGCCAGCACCAGCGCAAAAATGGGCTCGATGTTCATGATCGCGGAATTGCCCACCACGCCCAGCCGAGGCAGCACGGTGAACATGATGGTGAAAGCGGTGCCGTACAACACCGTCAGCCCCAACAGCCCCCACCAGCCCGGCGCAGCCACCGGCAAATGAAAACCGCCCTGCACGCCCACGCCAGCCAGCGCCAGCACCGCCACAATGCCCATGGTGCTGGCGGTGCGCAGACGACCATCCAGATCCGCTGTTTCGTGCTGCGTCAGCACCAGCGCCAAGCCAAACGTGGCGGCGGCCGCCAAGGCAAACGCAACACCCGCGCCAATGTCGTGCCAATGGCCCGAAGCGCCCAGCCCCGATGAAGCACCCAGCACATCCAGCGCCAGCGCCAGGCCCAGCAGCATCACCGGCATGGCGCGCACCACAGCAGCCGGCGGCCGCTGGCCGTACACCAGCCGCGCCCACAAAGCGGCCCATAGTGGGTAGGTGTTAAAGGCCAGCAGCGCCAGCGCCACCGGCAAACGCGCCACCGCCGAATACAGGCACAGGCTCTGCACCCCCACCAGCAAGCCCATGGCAGGCAATGCTTTGCGGTGTCGGGCCGTGAGCCGCACCGGGACACGGTAGAAGCGCAACAACAGCGCCACCACCAGCGCCGTTACCCCACTGCGAAACACCACCGCCGTGGACACGTCCACACCGTGGTCAAACGCCATACGCGCCGCCACATGGTTCGCGCCCATCATGAACGCAATCAACAACAAGGTGGCAAACGCCGTGCCCGAGAGGGCGGCAACAGGGGAAGGTGTACGCATCCGGGCATTGTCGAACAAGCTGCGCCAGCGCCTGTCGCGGGGGCAGCAAAGGTCACACTTCAGAACGCATGTGCACAGCGGTGACACACCGAAATAACGCCACTGACTCGGCACCTCGCGCCCAAGAAAAAACCCGCCCACATCAAAAATGTGGGCGGGTTTTTCGTAAGTGGCGGAGCGAGAGGGATTCGAACCCTCGATGAGGCTCTACACCCCATACTCCCTTAGCAGGGGAGCACCTTCGGCCACTCGGTCATCGCTCCGAGCCTCGTATTATGCCTCAGTTTGCAGCCGCTTTAGCGCTGGCCGCGCACCGAAGCAACTCTGTTTTTAACCCGCAATCGTGTCGGCGGTCTGGTCCAGATCAAACTCTCGGTGCAAGGCGCGCACAGCCAGCTCCATGTACTTCTCATCAATCACCACCGAGGTCTTGATTTCCGACGTCGAGATCATCTGGATGTTGATGCCTTCGTCGCTCAGGCACTTGAACATGCGGCTGGCCACGCCCACATGGCTGCGCATGCCGATGCCCACGATGCTGACCTTGCAGATGCGCGCGTCGCCCACGGCATCGGCGGCGCCAAGCTCGGGCACCACCTTGGACTTGAGCAAGTCCATGGTCTTCTGGAAATCGTTGCGGTGCACCGTGAAGCTGAAGTCGGTCTTGCCGTCTTTGCTCAGGTTTTGAATGATCACATCGACCTCGATGTTGGCTGCGGCCACGGCGCCCAGGATCTGGTAAGCGATACCGGGCTTGTCGGGCACGCCCAGCACAGAAATTTTGGCTTCATCGCGGTTGAAGGCAATGCCGGAAACGACGGCTTGTTCCATTTGTTCGTCTTCCTCAAAAGTGATCAGGGTGCCGGAGGCGGCTTCTTCAGTCAGGTCGATGTCCCAGGGCGTGAAGCTGGACAGCACACGCAGGGGCACTTTGTATTTGCCGGCGAATTCCACCGAGCGGATTTGCAGCACTTTGCTGCCCATGCTGGCCATTTCCAGCATTTCTTCAAAGCTCACGCGCAGCAGGCGGCGCGCTTCGGGCACCACGCGCGGGTCGGTGGTGTAAACGCCGTCCACGTCGGTGTAGATCAGGCACTCGGCCGCCTTCAGGGCAGCGGCCACGGCCACGGCCGACGTGTCGCTGCCGCCACGGCCCAGGGTGGTGATATTGCCTTGGGGGTCCACACCCTGGAAACCGGTCACGATGACCACTTTGCCCGCGTCCAGGTCGGCGCGCACGCGGGCGTCGTCAATGGATTCGATGCGAGCTTTGGTAAACGCGCTGTTGGTTTTGATGGGCACTTGCCAGCCGGCATAGCTCACGGCCTGCATGCCTTCGGCCTGCAGAGCAATGGCCAGCAGCGCCGACGAAGCCTGTTCACCGGTCGAAGCCAGCATGTCGAGTTCGCGGTTGTAGGCGCTGTCGGTGTTGGCAGGTGCCAGCTCTTTGGCCAGGCCCAGCAGGCGGTTGGTCTCGCCGCTCATGGCGCTGGGCACTACCACCATCTGGTGGCCCGCCTTGTGCCATTTGGCGACGCGGCGTGCAACGTTGCGGATGCGCTCGGTCGACCCCATGGAGGTGCCGCCGTACTTGTGAACAATCAAAGCCATCGGGTTGGATTGGGTTGGGTAGGTCGTGGGAATCGGCTGGCCGCGCTGAAATCACGTAGCCTCCCGACGCTTGCCCGACTAGGGCAAAACCCTCGGATTATATCGGGGGGGTGTAGCGCAGCTGCTCGCCCGCGCGGACCACAAAGCCACTGGCGACTTTGAGGTGGATACGGTGCCCGCGCGTGCGGCAGTCCGCCACCTGGTTCAGCAGTTCGTCCAATTGTGCCGCGCTGGCCGCCACACCGTGGCAGGTGCGCAGCCAGTGGCGCAGCGCATTCGCCTGGCGCTCACGGCTGAGGGCTTGCAGCGCGGCCACGGCAGGCGGCTCACCGGTCTGGGCCAGGTCCAGCCGGGCCAGATCATCCAGCAGCGTTTGTGCCTGCGCGGCGTGGCGTGCACTGCGGGCCAGCATGGGGCGAAACCCGGGGAAGCAGGCGTCCCAGGCCGGCATCAACACCGCGCGAATGCGGTTGCGCGTGTAACGCACATCGGTGTTGGTCGGGTCGTCCACAAACGCATGGCCCGAAGCCTGCAACCAGCCGCGCAGTTCGGCAGCGGCCACCGCCAGCAACGGGCGGCCAAACGCCACGCCATGCCGTTCAAACCACTCAGCCATACCAGCCAAACCAGGCAGCCCAGAGCCCCGGCTGAGCGCCAGCAAAACGGTTTCAGCCTGGTCATCGGCGTGCTGCCCCAGCAACACCACGTGGGCACCCGCTTGCTGCGCCATGCTGGCGAGTGTGGTGTAACGCCTGTCTCGGGCCACGGCCTCGGGGCTTTCGCCGGGGCCGTGCGCCGCATCCACCCGACTCACATGCAAGTCGATGCCATGCAGTGTGCAAAACGCCCGGGCCTGGGCTTCAAAACCATCGGCAGCGGCCTGCAAACCGTGGTGCACGTGAAAGGCTGTGAGCCGGCCCGGCCAGCGGCGGTGTGCGGCCAGCAGCAACGCGGTGGAGTCGGCACCGGCGCTGTAGGCCACGGCCACGCGCATGTCAACTTGCCCCGCTCTGCCCCCGGGCTGCCAGCGCTCGCACCAGTGGGTCAACGCCTGTTCGCAGGGGTTGGCGGGTGGTGCGCTGGCGGTCACGTCAGCGCTTGTCCGCTTTGCTGTCGGCCTTGGTGTCGGTGAACCGGCCGTAGCTGTTGATGCGTGCGTAACGCCGCTCGACCAGCTCATTCACCTTGAGGTCGGCCACCTGGCGCCAGGCATCCGTCAACCCGCGCTTGAGGAAGGCGGCCATTTGCTTGTGGTCTCGGTGAGCGCCGCCCACCGGTTCGTTGACGATCTTGTCCACCAGCCCCAGCGCCTTCAGGCGGTGCGCGGTGATGCCCAGCGCGTCGGCGGCGTCGCTGGCCCGGTCGCTGGTTTTCCAGAGGATGGAGGCGCAGCCTTCCGGGCTGATCACCGAGTACACCGAATACTGGAGCATCAGCACCTGGTCGGCCACCGAAATGGCCAGCGCGCCGCCCGAACCGCCTTCACCGATGATGGTGGAGATGATCGGCACTTCCAGCTGCGCCATTTCAAAAATGTTGCGGCCAATGGCTTCAGACTGCCCGCGCTCTTCGGCGTCAATACCGGGATAAGCGCCCGGCGTGTCCACAAAGGTGAACACCGGCAAGCCAAACTTTTCGGCCACTTTCATCAGGCGCAGCGCCTTGCGGTAGCCCTCGGGCTTGGTCATGCCGAAGTTGCGCAAACCACGCTCTTTGGTGTCGCGGCCTTTTTGGTGGCCCAACACCATGCAGGGCTGGCCATTGAAACGGGCCAGACCGCCCACGATGCTCAGGTCGTCCGAAAAATGGCGGTCGCCGTGCAGCTCCTGAAAGTGCGTGAAGATGTCACGCACATAGTCCAGCGTGTAGGGCCGGTCCGCGTGGCGCGCAATCTTGGTGATCTGCCAAGGTGTGAGGGTGCTGTAGATGTCTTTGGTCAGCTGCAGGCTTTTGCCGGCCAGCTGTTCAATTTCGGCCGAAATGTCCACCGCCGACTCGGTTTGCACATAACGCAGCTCTTCGATTTTGGATTCGAGTTCGGCAATGGGTTGCTCGAAGTCGAGAAAATTCTTTTTGGCCAAGGTGTAACTCCTGTGGTCTTGTAGGGTGGTAGCGGCTGCACCGCACTGTGGGCAGTGGGTCCTGCGGAGCAGGTCGCGGTAGGCGGCGAGCAAACGCCCAAGTTAAGCTTTTTTCAGTAGGCCACGGGGGCCGGGTCCAAAGATCGCCAAATATACCAAGTTGCCACGCTGCAATAAGGTGCCCAGCTGGCCGCCACTTCGCGTATCTCACTGCGGCTCACTGGCTCGCCAGAAAAGTAGCAGCGGCTGATGCCGTTCTGCAAGCCGACGTCGTCCAGCGGGAGCACATTGGGCCGCATCAGGTGAAAGATCAAAAACATCTCGGCGGTCCAGCGGCCAATACCGCGGATAGCGATCAGCTCGGCAATGATCGCCTCGTCGTCCATGCCAGCCCAGGCGTTCACATGGACCTGGTCGTTGGCAAAGTGCAATGCCAAATCAACCAGGTACTCCACCTTGCGGGCCGACAGACCTGCGCCGCGCATATCGTCCACCTTGAGCTTGAGCACCTGGGCCGGCACCATTTTTTTGGGCAGCAGGGCAAAGCGGTCCCAGACCGACTGTGCGGCCTTCACCGAAATCTGTTGGCCCACAATGCTGCGCGCCAGGGTCACAAACGCATCTCCGCGCGACTCCAGGCTGACGCCCGTGTGCTGCGGGATCAGCTTTTTCATCACGCGGTCGCGCTTCATCAAGTGGCGGCAGGCGTCTTGCCAATACACGGGAGCGCCTGGGCCCACGTCGGGCAACGGAGCCACCGCCATCAGGTGCGCTCCCAGCTCGTGCCTGCGGGGCCGTCTTTGAGCACCAAGCCCTGAGCCAGCAGCAACTGCCGAATGCGGTCGGCCTCGGCGAAGTTCTTGCCTTGCTTGGCCGCTGCGCGCTCGGCAATCAGCGCCCGGATCTGGATTTCGTCCAGACCGCCCTCTGCGGCACCGCCCCCTTGCAGATAGGCCACCGGATCGGCCTGAAGCAAGCCCAGCGTACCGCCGAGCGCCCGCAACAGGCCAGCCAGTGCGGCATCTTTGCTGCGGTTGACTTCGCTCGCCAGGTCAAACAACACGGCCACCGCATCGGGTGTGCCAAAGTCATCGTCCATCGCCGCGCGAAAGCGCTGGGCAAATGACTGGCTCCAATCGATGGGCGCAGCAGGCACGGCGTCGAACAGGCTGAGCGCGGTGTAAAGGCGCTTGAGCGAAGCGCGGGCGTCGTCCAGGTGCACGTCGCTGTAGTTCAGCGGGCTGCGGTAATGCGCTCGCAAGATGAAAAAGCGCACCGTTTCGGCGTCGTACTTTTGCAGCACCTCGCGGATGGTGAAGAAGTTGCCCAGGCTTTTGGACATTTTTTCGTTGTCCACACGCACAAACCCGTTGTGCATCCAGACATGGGCCAGCGGCTGACCGCTCGCGCCTTCGGACTGGGCAATCTCGTTTTCGTGGTGCGGAAACTGCAGGTCAGCGCCCCCGCCGTGGATGTCAAACGTCTCACCCAGCGTGGCGCAGCTCATGGCCGAGCACTCGATGTGCCAGCCCGGGCGCCCCGGTCCAAACGGGCTGTCCCATTTGGCTTCTGCGGGCTCATCCGGCTTGGCCGACTTCCACAGCACAAAGTCCAGCGGATCGTTTTTGTCGCTCGCCACCGCCACACGCTCGCCGGCACGCAGGTCGTCCAGCGACTTGCCGGATAGCTTGCCGTAGCCGTCAAACTTGCGCACCGCAAAGTTCACGTCGCCGTTGTCGGCCTGGTACGCCAGGCCTTTGGTCTGCAACTGCCCGATCAACGACAGCATTTGCGGCACATAGGCCGTGGCACGCGGCTCCACGGTGGGCGGCTCGATCCCCAAAGCTCCCGTGTCCGCGTGCATGGCCGCGGTCATTTCGTCGGTCAGTGCGCGCAGCGTGATGCCGCGCTCAAGCGCCCGTTTGATGATCTTGTCGTCTATGTCGGTGATGTTGCGCACATAGGTCACGCGGTAGCCGCTGACCTTGAGCCAGCGTTGCACCACGTCAAACGCCATCATCATGCGGGCGTGCCCGATGTGGCACAGGTCGTAAATCGTCATGCCGCACACATACATGCGCACGTGACCGGGTTCGATCGGCCGAAATTCTTCCAGGCGACGCGAGAGCGTGTTGTAAATTCTTAATGTCATGAAAGGTCGGGCTTTACGGGTGCAGGGTGGAGCGCAGACGGCGTAAAAACCGCTGCGGTCGGGCAGTGTGTGACAACGTCCACGCGCAGGGTTGCCAAGGCCTCAAGCCTGTTGTGCCGCAACCATTGGACCTACACCCCTCAGATACAATCCGCCAGTATAGCCAGCCGATGCTGTGCCAGCGTGCGAATCCGGGCCTTCAAACCGTGTTTCACGTCCCGCCGCACGACACACCCGAACACGTTCGCCCCCGAGGTCCCATGAGCCACTCAATGACACAAACCTTTGCCCAGCCAGGCAAGTCTGCACAAGCCAGCCTGGGCAAACAGCTCCGCCGTCTGGCCCTGTCGGTGGCGGTGTCGGCCACCTTGGCCAGCCCCCTGGCCATGGCGCAGACAGACGAATACGCCGACGTCAACCGCCTGGTGCGGGCGGGTCAACTCAATGAAGCGCTGGCCAAGGCCGACCAGTACCTGGTGGCCAAACCCCGCGATCCGCAAATGCGGTTTCTCAAAGGCGTGATCCAGACCGAAGGCGGCAAGCCCGCGGAAGCCATTGCCACCTTCAGCAAGCTGACCGAAGACTTCCCGGAACTGCCAGAGCCATACAACAACCTGGCCGTGCTGTACGCAGGCCAGAGCCAGTTTGACAAAGCCCGCGCGGCGCTGGAAATGGCCATTCGCACCAACCCCAGCTACGCCACCGCGCATGAAAACCTGGGTGACGTGTACGCCAAGCTCGCCAGCCAGGCCTACAGCAAAGCCCTGCAGCTCGACGCGGGCAATGCCGCTGTCGCACCCAAGCTGAGCCTGATCCGCAACCTGTTTGCCGCCGACTCCAAGGGGGCGCGCCCTGCCCCGCCCACCACCGTGGCTGCGGCTCCCAAGCCCGCCCCAGTGGTCACGCCGGCAACCAAACCCGAGCCGGCGCCTGCCCCTGCCCCTGCGGCATCCAGCGGCGCTCAAGACGACGTGGAAGCGGCCGTCCGGGCATGGGCCAAAGCATGGTCGACCAAAAACATGGCCAGCTACCTGGGCGCTTACGCGACCAGCTTCACGCCACCATCCGGCCAGTCGCGTAGCGCGTGGGAAGCAGACCGCAAGGCCCGCATCGTGCCCCGCTCACGCATTGGCGTGGACATCAGCGACCTTACGATTACCGTCAACGGTGACCGGGCCACCGCGCGCTTTCGCCAGGCCTACAGCTCTGACACCCTCAACGTCACCAGCCGCAAGACGCTCGACATGGTCAAAAGCGGTAGCCGCTGGCTGATCGTGCGCGAGTCCACAGGTTCTTGATGGCCAGTCGGCGTTATTCGCAGCATGGGTACGCCACGCTTCCATCGGTGAGGCCCGCTTCAACCTCCACCTGGAACGGTCGCACCGCTCTGGGCCTCGGTGCTGCCGTCACCGCGGCCGTCGTGGCAGCTGTCTTTTTCTCGGGCTGGGGCCGCGAGCCCTCTGGCCTCGCCGGGCCGGGCGATGTCGTGGAGCCCGTGTCCGCTGCCTCAGGTCAAGCGGTAGACCCTGCCGCGCCGGTGTCGCTCATGGACAGCGCCCTGGCGAAGGTGCAAGACGCTGCGCAGGCGTTGTCTGGACAAACGCCTTCGGGCCTGAGCAGCCAGCCCCTGAACGGTGACAGTTTTGAGCAAGTCAGCCCTCTGCTGGGGCGCGCCGAAGCGGAGTTGATTCAGATCTACCAACTCATCAGCCAGGGCGAGCGCCGCGATGCGCTGGCAAAAACCGAAGCGCTGGTGCGCGCGCACCCCAACTTTCAGCTGGCGCAGCTCGTGCTCGGCGACCTGCTCACGCTGCAAACCCGGCCCGTGCGCCTGCTGGGTGATGTGCCCGACACCAAAGCCACCGCCGCCGCCGAGCAGCTGGCGGTGTTGCGCGACGAATCGCGCCGGCGCCTGCGTGCACTCACCGAGCGCCCGCCCGAGGGTCACATTCCCACCCAGTTTTTGACGCTCTCGTCCCAAAGCCGGCACGCCATCGCCATTGACGCGTCGCGTTCGCGGCTCTATCTGTTTGAAAACGTGGCATCTGCGGCGCCTGACGCCAACGGCAAGCGCAGCCCACAGATGCGCCTGCTGGGTGACTACTACATTTCGGTGGGTCTTTCGGGCATTGAAAAAGTGGTCGAAGGCGACAAGCGCACTCCGTTGGGCGTGTACTACATCACCAGCAACCTCAACCCGGACGATCTGCCCGATCTGTACGGCGTAGGCGCTCTGCCCATCAACTACCCGAACGCACTGGATGTGCAGCGTGGCAAGACCGGCAGTGGCATCTGGCTCCACGGCACGCCGCGCGAGCAGTTTGTGCGCGCGCCACAAGCGTATGATGGTTGTGTGGTGATGTCCAACCCCGACCTGGAACGCCTGCTTTCCACGGTGCAGATCCGCACCACACCCGTGGTCATTGCGCCCGAGCTGCACTGGGTGGAACCAGCGGCCCTGAACACCGACCGCCAGCAATTTGAAGCCGCGCTCGAAGCGTGGCGCAGCCTCAAGAGCCAGGGCGAGCTGAGCGAGCTGAAGGGCTTTTACTCCGACCGCTTCCGCAGCCAAGGCCGCGATCTGGCCCAATGGTGGCCGCGCATGGAAGGCGAAATTCGGTCCGCCGGTGCGCGCGAACTGGAGCTGAAAGATGTGTCGATGCTGCGCTGGCGCGACACGGAAGACACCATGGTGGTGACCTTTGGCGAGGTGGCCTTGGGCCAAACACGCGGCACCACCAAGCGCCAGTACTGGATGCGCGAGAGCGATCAGTGGAAAATATTTTTTGAAGGAGCGCCCTGATGACCCTACTACCCGTGGCTATGCGCCTGAAGCGCCGCCAGTTAGGCACCCTGCTGGCCACCGCCACACTGGCCGTGGCGCTTGCACCCTTGAACGCTCTGGCACAAACCGCAGCGCCCAAAGTGCGCGTGACCACGTCCATGGGCGACATCGTGCTGGAGCTCTACCCCGACAAGGCCCCCAAAACGGTAGACAACTTCCTGCAGTACGTGCGAGACAAGCACTACAACGACACCATCTTCCACAGGGTCATGGATGGTTTCATGATCCAAGGCGGCGGTTTCACTGTGGATTTTGAGCAAAAGGCGACCCGAGCCCCCATTCCCCTGGAAGCGCAGAACGGCGTGAAGAACGACCGTGGAACCATTGCCATGGCCCGGACGGCGAATCCCAACTCTGCGACGGCACAGTTCTTCATCAATGTGGTGGACAACGCCATGCTGAATGCACCCAATCCCGACGGCTACGGCTACACCGTTTTTGGTAAGGTGATCCAAGGCATGGACGTCGTGGACAAAATCAAAACCGTGCCCGTCGGCAACAAGGGGCCGCATCAGAACGTGCCCAAAACCCCCATCACCATCCTCAAAGCCACTCTGGAGAAATGACCATGGCCAACCCCCAAGTCGAACTGCACATTGCCAACTTTGGCGTCGTCACCCTGGAACTGGACGCTGACAAAGCCCCTTTGTCCACCGCCAACTTCCTGTCCTACGTGAACAAGGGCCACTACAACAACACGGTGTTTCACCGCGTGATTCCCGGCTTCATGGTGCAGGGCGGCGGCTTTGAGCCAGGCATGAACCAGAAGCCCAGCGATGCCCCCATCAACAACGAAGCCAACAACGGCCTCAAGAACGACCAGTACACCGTGGCGATGGCCCGCACCAGCGACCCCCACTCGGCCACCGCTCAGTTCTTCATCAACGTGTCGAACAACGGTTTCCTGAACCACACCGCGCCCAGCGCGCAAGGCTGGGGCTATGCCGTGTTCGGCAAAGTGGTCTCCGGCGCTGACATCGTCAAGAAAATTGAAGGCGTGGCCACGGGCCGCAAAGGCTTCCATGACGACGTGCCCAAAGATGACGTCGTGATCGAAAAAGCGGTCGCGATCTAAAGACGGATGCACACAAGAGGGGGCTCACAGCCCCCTTTTTCTATGGACGAATCCCTCACCGCCCCGTTTGCCGAATGGCACGCCCCAGCGCACTGGCGGGCGGTCGATTTCATTTCAGATTTGCACCTGCACGCGGGAGACCCCGCCACGTTGGATGCGTGGCAGCAGCTGCTGCAAGCGCCGCACAGCCAGCGGGCCGATGCCCTCTTCATCCTGGGCGACCTGTTCGAGGTGTGGGTGGGCGACGACGTGTTGCACGCCACAGCCCCCAAAGCCGCCCTCACCGAAGCCGAAGACCAGCGCTTCTGGCGCGACTGTGCCGCCGCTTTGCGCGCCTACAGCCAGCACACGCCCGTGTTCTTCATGCACGGCAACCGCGATTTTCTGTTGGGGCCAGAGGCCCTGAGCGCCTGCGGCATGCAGGGACTGCCCGACCCCACGGTGCTCGTTTTTCAAGCGCAGCGATGGCTGTTGAGCCATGGCGATGCGCTGTGTCTCGATGACGCGGACTACATGCGGTTTCGTACCATGGTGCGCCAACCGGCCTGGCAACGCGATTTTTTGGCCCAACCGCTGCCTGAACGCGAAGCCATTGCGCGCAGCCTGCGACAACAAAGCCAGGCGCACAAAGCCGAAACCGCGGGCGACCCTGCCCTTTGGGCCGACGTCGACACACCCGCCGCACGCGCCTGGTTGCAACGCAGCGGCTGCACCACGCTGATTCACGGCCACACCCACCGACCCGCGCGACACGACCTGGGCGATGGACTGCAGCGCGTGGTGCTGAGCGATTGGGACCTGAGCGCACAACCGCCGCGGGCCGAGGTGTTGCGGCTGGATGCCCAAGGCCTGCACCGCACACCACGGGCACCGGCCCGCTAGCACCCATGCCAGCGCAACAGCTGACCGCCTTTTTGCCCGCCTTCGTCCAGCGCTGGCTACCGCGGCGGCTGCGAAGCCCACCACCCGTGCCGGAGCCCCTGTGGCGCAGCACCTTGGCACACCACCCGTTTCTGGCCGCACTCAACCCGGCCGAGCAACGGCATTTGCGCCAACTCTCTGCGCACTTTTTGATGGAAAAGGAATTTCACGGCGCAAACGGCCTGAACATTACCGACGCCATGGCACTCGCCATAGCCGCCCAGGCCTGCTTGCCCCTGCTGCACATGGGTGGCGTGGGCAGCCTTGGGCCAGACCCAGACCGCTTGAAAGCACTGGACTGGTATGGCGATTTTGTGGGCATTGTGGTGCAGCCAGGCGCCGCCGTGGCCCAGCGTGAAATCACCGACGGGAGCGGCGTGGTGCACCGCTACCGCGAAGTGCTCGCAGGCGAAGCCATGGACCGCGGCCCCATCATGCTCAGCTGGCAAGAGGTGGCTCAAGCCGCTCATGCAGCGCCCGGCGGCAGCAACGTGGTGATCCACGAGTTCGTCCACAAAATGGACATGCACCGCATGCGCCCCGGCGACAGCCCGGACGGGGCACCGCCCTTGCCACAAGGCTTTTTGGGCATGCAAAACCCCACCGAAGCGCGCGAACACTGGCGCAGCACCATGCAACACGCGTTCGACCGCTTTCGCGAGGCGGTGGCAATGGCCGAACGATTTGGTGGCGAGCGGCCCTGGCTGGATGACTACGCAGCCAAAGACCCTGCCGAGTTCTTTGCCGTGACCTGCGAGGCCTATTTCGTCAACCGCGAACGCTTCGCCCAGGAGTTCCACGAGCTGCTACCGCTGTACGACGGCTTCTTCAGACCCAAGTCACCGGGCCGCTGATCGAGACGGACGACCGCAAAGGCCAAGCCCAGCAGCCCCTGAACGCGGTACGGCACAGAAGCTGTGCAGCGGCCGAAAGACCGCGCGCACCCTAACAGCGGCCACACGGCGTGCAGCCAGCGAGGCTTGCTGGGGCATCAGCGCTTGAGCAGCGCCTTCAACACGTTTTGCAAGCGGCGAGCCACGGCAGCGTCAAACGGGCTGGCCAGCACCTTGGCCACGTCCTCAGCCCAGGTTTCGGTGGGGCTGGCGGCGTTGCGGCGCGTCAGCAACTGCAGCTGCAACATGCGCCGGTCGCTCAGGTGTTCGGCCGGGGTGGGCACTTCGGCGGCCATTTCCAGGCGCAACAAAGTCTCGCCAGCCAAGGCACCGGCGGCTTTGGACACCGCCGCCACCCAAGCAGAGCGCATGGCAGGCGTCAGGCGTGGGCCCAGTGCTTGCGCCGTGGGCAATTGCTGAGCGTCGCGCTGCTCCCACGCCGCCATCAGCTGCGTCAGCACCTCGCCATGGGCCTGCGCGGCCAGCTTGCGCAAGCTGGCCTGCGCCGCTTCAATGGCCTGGCGCTGCGCGCGAAAAGCGGCGTCGCCCAGGCGCGGGCCGCGCGGCTCGCGCTCTTCGCGCCAGTCGCGCTGGTCGCGCATGGGGGCAGCACCAGCACCGCGCGCATCGCGGCCACCGCGGGCATCGGGGCGGCCGGGTGGGCCGTCGCGGCGGTCACCTGGGCGGTCGCTGCGGCGGCCATCGCGGCCAGCAGGCTCGGCTTTCTTCATGCCGGGGCGGTCGTCGCCGCGCACGGCCACCACTTTTTTGGGTGGTGCAGCCGGCGCCGCTGCCACCACGGGCTCGGCAACTCGTTCTTCAACGGCGCCTTCAGCAGCGGTAGGCTCTGAATCGGATTCGGCTTCAGGCGCTGGCACAGCGACCTCAGCGGGCTCGGCCGCAGCGGCCACCTCGGGCTTGGCAACCACATGGGCAGGTTGGGCTGCAGGCGCTGCAGCTGCTGGCTGGCCGGCCATTGCGGCTTCCAGCTCGGCCATGGCCGCGCGGATCTGCTGCGCATCGCCGCTGGCACTGGCCGCTTCCAGCGCACGGGAGGCGTCGAGCACGCGCTGATCGTGTTCATTGAGTGCGGCCGACGCTTTTTCGCGCTCGGTGCTCTTGCGGGCAAAGGCATCGTCAATCGGCTGGCGGAAGGCTTCCCACAGCTTTTGCTCGTGTTTGCGCTCCAACGGCACCGCGTGGGCTTCGGCCTGCCAGCGCTGCTGCAGTGCTTTCACGGCGTCAATGCGCAACATGGGCGCGGCACCCAGCACAGCGGCCTCTTCAATCAGGGCGCGGCGGCGTGCCGTGCTTTCGGCCTGAGCAGCCTCCAGGCGGGCATGGGCGGTGTGCATCACGTCTTTCCAGACGGGCTGGATATCGGCAAAGGCTTTTTCGCTCAAGTGACCGGCTTCGCGCCAGCGCTCGGAAAAAGCGTGCAGTTCACGCACTTGGGCTTTCCAGTCGGTGCTCTCGGCGTGCGCTGCGGTCCAGGCCTTCAGCTCTTCGATGATGGCGAGGCGCTGGGCCTTGTGGGCATCGGCCTGCTGGCGCACCTGGGCCAGCCAGGTTTCCACCACTTTGTGGGCTTCGGTGCAGGCTTCGTCAAACCGTTTCCACAGCGCGTGGTTGGGCTGACCGCCCTGGTCGGTGGTTTTCCATTGGTCGCGCAGGCTGCGCAGGGATTCCTGCATCTTGCGCCCACCCATGCGCTGGCCTTCCGGGGCTTGCAACAACGACTCGGCCTTGGCCACCAGCTCTTCACGCAACTGATCGGCACGCCAGCGCTGCCAACCTTCCAGCTCTCCCGCTTGCGACAACGCAGCGTGCGCAAGGGCTTCCTGCTCGGCGCTCACCAAACGGCCGTGGCTCTTGAGCACGGCGCGCACATCGGCGGCCGCTTTGGGTGTGGCCTTGCCGTGGCCTTCGGCCAACTCGCGTTCGAGCACGGTCAGTGCTTTGTCCAGATCGGCCGCCACGCGGGCCCGCTTCTCTTGGGCGGCCTGCGAGTCATGTGCGGCTTTTTCAGCGGGCACGGCAGCGTCCATGCCGCGGGCAGCACGCAGTTCGTCAGCCCACACGGGCACGGCGGGCAGCGGCGCCTGCGGGTTGGCGTCGGCGGCCACGGTTTGGGCCAGGGCGGCCTCAAAAGCGTCCCACACCAGCTGCAGCTGGTTGCGCGATGCTTCCAGCATGGGTGGAAACTTCACTTCCACGCTGGGCCACTGGGCGTCTTGCATCAGGGCGCTGGCTTGCTGCTGCCAGTGCGCCACGTCGCCGCGCAGGGTTTCGGTGCTGTGCTGGGCTTCGCGCCAGGGCTTGGTGGACAACACTTCAATGCGCTGCGCGATCAGCACAGCGGCTTCACGCTCTACCTGTACCCGGTGCTGCAGGTCTTCAATGGCCTTCACGCGCTCAGCCAGGGCCTGCTTCAAGGAGGCCAGCGGCTCGCGGGACAGCGGCGCGCCAGCGCGGGCAGCGTCGCGTTGCCAGGCCAGGGCATCGGCCAGGTTCAGGCGGGAATGGTCCAGCAAAGCCTGGGCTTTTTGCGCCCATTCCACACCGATCTGCTCTTGCGATTTCTGGCGCTTGAGTTCGTCGAGCTTTTCCTTCAACGGCTTGGCCGCACCGCGGTCGCGGTGGGACAATTCTTTGAACACCTCGTTCATGAGCTCCAGCGCAGGGTCGGTGGCCAGCCATTCGCGGATGCGTGCTGCGCGCTCGCCCGATGTGGGTGCGGTGAAGGCGCCACCCGTCACGGCGTCCAGCGGGTGGGATGCAGCGGCTTTGGGTTGAGCGGGTGTGTTCACGGCAGATTCGGGG
Source organism: Hydrogenophaga sp. LT287 (assembly GCF_055702805.1). NCBI lineage: Bacteria > Pseudomonadati > Pseudomonadota > Betaproteobacteria > Burkholderiales > Comamonadaceae > Hydrogenophaga > Hydrogenophaga sp. LT287. Next base: position 32,904 of record NZ_JBVPZC010000003.1, read on the forward strand.
GCGTTGGACTGTGGCGACGGCTTGCGCAGGGAGAACAGCGACATATATAAATAAGGACTTCAGAAGATTCAGCGGGCCGCACCCCAGCGGAGCGGCTCATGTGTGTATTGTCGCCGGTGTTGACGCGGCCCCGATGCTACGGCAAGACGCCCCGGTCTGGCCAGCCCGGCGCGCGGTGGCGGACATGCACCAGACGTCAGCGCGCGGCCAGCTTGAGCTCGGCCTGCGGCACCCACCGGTCGCCTTGCTGCGCGAGCTGTGGCGCCCCCAGAAACATGCGGTCTTCGGGCAGGTTGCGGCTGGCAAGGTAGTCCTTCACCGCCACCGCGCGCGCCACGGCCAGTTCGCGCAGGGCATCAGCGCTCACGGCCGTTGAAGCCAGCAACAAGGCTTCCATGTCGGCTTGCGGAATGTCTTTGGCCATACCCACCAGGTTGCGAGGCTTGGGTATGTCGGCCCGCTGGTAAACCGCTTTGAGCAGCGCGGGGTATTCAGCGGGTGAGACCACCAGCGTGCCCGTGAGTGAGCCGCCAGAACGGGCCAGGACACGGCGTTTTTCGGCCAGCACGCGCTCGTTCAGCCGGGCGCGCTGCACGCCGCTGCGTTCGGCTTCCAGGTCGCTGTGCCCCACCACCGTCAGTTGCAGCGCCGGGCGGTCTGCCAGCGCCTTGGCCACCGCGTTCAGCCGCTGGCGCGCATCGTCTGCCAACTCGGTGCTACCAGGGCTGAACACCACTTGGCTCATCTCGTCTCCACCGCCGCCCAAAGCCCCTGCCAGCAATGAAAAAGGCGACGTGATAGCTTTGCCGATGAGGTTGAGCACCAAGCGCACCACGATCGGGCCCAGCCGGAACTGCGGGTCGTTGATCGAACCACTCACGGGAAGGTTGATGTCAATCACCCCATTGCGATCGGCCAGCAGCGCCACCGCCAGCTTCACGGGCAGGTTCGGCGCTTCGCTGTCGGGTGCGCGGTCGCCAAAACTGAGCTGATTCAAAATCACCTGGTTGCTGGCGCTGAGCTGGCCATCCGGCGCCACGCGGTAGGCCACGTCCACACTGAGCTTGCCACGCTCAATGCCATGGCCCGCGTACTTGACCGCATAGGGCGACAGCGGGGGCAATTCCAGATCGCGCACGCGGCCCTCAATGTCCAGCGCCAGGGGCTGGGCCAGCGGGTTGAGCTTGCCGTCGATTTCCAGCGCCGCCGTGCCCTCAGCGCGCCCGCGCAGCGACAGGTCGGATAGCGGGGGCGGGCCACCTTGCACAGCAACATTGTTGGCAAAGGCGCTCAGCCCGCCGGTGAGCTCGGTGAGGTTGGCCGAATAATTGGGTTGAATGAAGCGGTCTGAGAAGAACACGCGGCCATTGACCAGACTCACCGGACCAAACCGGATGTCTGGGCCGCCAGCAGGCGAAGCGGTGTCCAAGCTGGCGACTGTGCCGGCGGGCTGAACAGCCGTTGTGACCACGGTTGACGTCACAGCCTGGGCGGAAGAAGCGGTGACCGCCCCACCTTGCCCCGGCGCTGCGGCACCCTCAACGGCATCGGCCTTCACCAGGCCCTGCAAGTTGATGCGGCCGTCTTCGGCCACGATGATGCGAGCGAAATAGTCGCTCAGCACGGTTTCACCCACCACCAGGCTCGTGGTTTGCCCGGGTGCCAAGGCGAGCTTCAGGCCCCGCAAGTTGAGTGCTTTCCAGGCCAGCAGGTCTTCACTGGGCGACAGCGTGTTGGCGCGAAAGTCTTCCAGCGCGGCATCACCCGCCAAACCAAGCGACAAGCCTTGCGGCGGCAAACCCAGCTGCAAAGCGCCGCGGTAACTGGTGTCGGCGCGCAGCAGATCCAGGTTCAGCCGGTCGCCAAAGTAGGGCTCGAAAGCGTGCACAGGCAGCCGCTCGGCGGTGACCTGGCCGCGCAACGCCAGACCCGCATCTTGGGGACCTGCGCCCGGCAAACGCAGGGAGCCGCTAAGCGCCAGTCGCCCGGGGTCGGCCTGAGCGGTGGCCTCGCCTGGTGCAAAGCCCATGCGCAGCTGCAACGACACCGGCATGGCGGCTTGCGTGCGCTCAAAAGGCTTCAGGTTTTTCACCTGCAGTTTGAGCCCCGCAAACTGCAGGGCCACCGGCAGCTCGGGCAATCGGTCTTCAAACCCGACCAGTCCGTCGTTCACCGCCAGGCTGGCCAGCGCCAGCCTCCAGGGCTGCTCTGCTGCGGTGCCGGCTGCAACGCGGGAATCGGCTGTGCTGCCGGACTTCAACCACCGCTCGGCCATCCACTGCCCGTCAGACCCCCGCTCGACCTGCACTTGGGGCCGCGTGAGCACCAGCGAAGCCGCGTCAATAGAGCGGCCCACCAGGTCCACGTTCAACCCCTCCAGCAACAGGCGCCGCACGCCCACTTGAGGCGCCTTCGCCGGCCCCAGGCTGAGGTCATCGCCTTGAATTTTTGGCGCGCGCAACACCAGGGCCATCGGTTTGCCCCCACGCGCGGCCTGCCAATCCAGCGCCAGATCGGCCGACACGCGCCCACCCAGCGCCGGCTGCAACACGTGGGCCAGGTAAGGTGCGGCCAGGTTCAGCGGCAACTCGCCCACGGTCAGCTGCACCTGGGCCGAGGCATCGGTGGCAAGGCCCTGCAGGTTCAGCGGTGTCGCAGCCAAACGGGCAGAGGCCTGAAAAGGCACGGGTGCCTGCACCGGCCAGCGCAAGCCCTCGGCGGTCCAGCGCACATCCTCCAGCGCCATCTGCGCCGAGGGCCGCACAGCGGCATCGGCCCAAGCCAGCGTGCCCCGCTCCAGCACCGCCCGCCGGGCGTGCACGTCCCAAGGCGCTGCGGCGGGAGGCGAAGACTCAGGCTGAGCAGAGGGCAACGCCCCCCATGCCGAAGCCAACTGCTGCAGGTTGATGCGCCCAGCCGCGTCGCGCACCACCGACAGCTGCGGCCCCAGCCATTCAACCGAAGCCACATCCGCACGCCGCGCCAAAGGCTCCACCCGATTGAGCACCAAAGCCAGCCGCTCAAACGCCAGCAGCGGCTGCGCGGCGCCCTGACCGCCCAAGCCGCGTTGCACAGCGCGAAAACCCGACAGCGATGCCGAACCCGACAGTGCCACCCGCGGCACGTCGGCTTCCTGTTCAAAGTCGAGCGTGAGGGCCAGCTGCAAAATGCCGGCCTCAGGTTTCACGGGCCACTGCGCCGGCCAGTACGGCAGGTAAGGCGCCAAGTCCAGCGCAGGCAGCGTCAGGCTCGCCTGTGTGGCCCGGGACGGGGCAAACGGCTTGGTTTCGGCTCGGGAGTCAAAAGCATTGCCGTTGAGCACAAAGGCCAGCTCCGGCTGCGTCAGAACCTCTCGCTGGGAAGACAGGTTGCTCAGAAACGGCAGTTTCACAACCAGGTCGGTCAGCCGGTGGGTGGTCGCGACACTGTCGTCGTTGAACACCACCTCACCGCCTGTCAAAGCCATGTTGAAAAGGGCAAAGCGCGCAGGCTCAGCCGGCCCGTCCGGCTGCGGCTGGGCCAGCCGCTGCAACACGTCGTCCACGTCGTACCGGCCCTCACCCAGATGCCGCAGCGCCAGGCGCGGTTGTTCCACCACCAGGGCGTCCACCACAGGCGCCAAGCGCAGCAAGGACTGCAATTCAGCGTCCATATAGATACGGTGCACCGACAGCTGCTCGCCTGTGGCATCTGCGCTGGCCACCCGCAGGCCTTCAAGTGTCAGTTCCAGCGTCCAGGGCCGAAAGTCCACACGGTCCACTGACACGGTGCGCCCCAGCAAGGCACTGGCCTGCTTTTGCAGCTGCCATTTCAATATCGGCGGCATGGCCAGCCAGGCCAGCAACCAAACCAGCAACAACACGCCCAGCCCGAGCCACAGGCGGCGCACCCAGACAGCACGCGAGGCCGTTGATGAAGAGGGGGACTCGGGGAGCTCTTTTTCCATGCGCCGAGTTTCGCCGAACTGCGGTGAAGGCCAAACCCCCAGGGTGGCCTGAGAAAAAAGAAACCCCGGCAGCGTGAGCCACCGGGGTTGACGGCGGGCAAAACGCTCTTGCCGTCGGTTTTGGTGGAGAGAGATTGGTGTCTCTCCAACCTGGGAGCAAGAGATTGCCCCCGTTGGGGGCTGGCATCGGGACGGACCCTTGTGCCAGCAAATGCGAGTCGCGATGACACGCAACCGAAGATTACTCCCGTTGACCCTACGCATCAAGAGGCCGCGCAGGCTAGGCCGATGGGGAATTTCAATCGCGCATTGACGTCCCATTCGGACGCACGGCAATGCGCCCAACCAAACTGAAAGGTGGTTTTTAGGCGACAAGCGGTCGCATGTGTTGCAGGCGCCCGTAGCCCTTGATGGCGCTGGCGTTGGCGCTACGGTTGTGCGAATCGAAGACCGGAAGCACCTTTCTATATATCCATTCGTTTCTATGAAACCACTTCATAACATTGACTTGATATTAATAAGCCCATAACATCCGGCCACTTTGCCCCTTCAGGGTAAACCCGAACCGCTGCCGAGACAGGCTAATTCGACCGCAAGACCCACAAGGTCGCGCCATCGATGGCGACCCAATCCAGCCGCCCTGACTCGAACAGCCAGGCCGGCGCAGAAAGGACCGACAACATGACCGCACCAACGCGAACGCCACACAAGAGCACCCCAGGTGCCGTGGCCGCCCTTAAAACCACCCTCGGCGACGTGTCCCGGGGTTTCTTTGACATCACCCACAGCGGTATTGCACTGATGGGCACCACCTTGGCGGTGGCCCTGATCGTGCTGGGCATGCGGGCCGACCTGCGCTCCAGTGCCGAACAGCATCTGCTGGGTTGGCTGCTGCAGCGCCAGGAAGCCGTGGCGATGGCAGACACCGACGCCATGGTCTACGCATCAGAACCCAGCGCCATTGACCGGGTCACTGCGGCCGAGCCCAAGGCGCTGCCCAAAGAGCAGGCCAATGTGGCCTTCTGGCTCAGTCGTAAATACCGTGTGGCCCCCGAGCCCTTGAGCGTGCTGGTGGCTGAAGCCTTCGAAATCGGCCAAAAAGCCCGGCTCGATCCCACCCTGATCCTCGCGGTCATGGCCATTGAATCGCGCTTCAACCCCTTTGCCCAAAGCCCCGTGGGCGCACAAGGTCTGATGCAGGTCATGACCCGCGTACACACCGAAAAATACGACGATTTCGGCGGTCAACTGGCTGCGTTCGACCCCGTGTCGAATCTGCGGGTTGGGGTGCGGGTGCTGCAAGAGTGCATCAAACGGGCAGGTTCGGTTGAGGGCGGCTTGCGCCTCTATGTGGGCGCTGTCAGCACCGACGGCAGCTGGTACATCAACAAAGTGATGGCCGAGCACCTGCGCATTCAGAGCGTGGCGCTGGGCAAGCCCATGCCAATCTACACGCCGCCGGCCCGTACCATCCCTGTGGTCGCACCAGTGGAACCCGCCGCTCAACCCATCACGCCACAAGACGAGCTTGAAGCGGAAGTCACCCCAGCGATCGGTACCACACCGACCGATGAGGCGCTGGCAAAGTCCTGACGCACCGCTGGCCACACGCGCCAAAACCCCGGCCAGTGCTACCCGAGCCCAGCGCCGGGATACAGTTGCTCGGCTAAACTACCCAAGTACGCAACTGGCGATAGGCGCAAAGCTCTGCTGAAATTCAGACGGGCTTGAAGCGCTGACGTGGCCCCCCTGCCCCATCACACTTTGGCGGCCGGGACAACCACTGGGAAGCGTACCGCCCCACGGCCAAACACCGCACGGGCGATCAGCCGTTCGCCTGGGCAGCCCCTGTCTTTGTCACCACCGCGCAGGGTTCCACGTCACTAGGACTGCCAATATGTACGACCGCAACATTCTGATTGAACAAACCGACCCCGAGCTGTTTGCCGCGATCCAGCAGGAAAACGCCCGCCAAGAGCACCACATTGAGCTGATCGCGAGTGAAAACTACGCCTCGCCCGCCGTGATGGCCGCGCAAGGCACCCAGCTCACCAACAAATACGCCGAAGGCTACCCCGGCAAGCGCTACTACGGTGGCTGTGAATACGTGGACATCGCCGAGCAACTGGCCATCGACCGCGTCAAGCAAATCTTCGGCGCCGATGCTGCCAACGTGCAGCCGCATTGCGGCGCCTCGGCCAACGAAGCCGTTTTTCTGGCTTTCCTGAAGCCCGGTGACACGATCATGGGCATGAGCCTGGCCGAAGGCGGCCACCTCACCCACGGCATGCCACTGAACATGAGCGGCAAGTGGTTCAACGTGGTCAGCTACGGTCTGGACGCCAACGAAGCGATCGACTACGACGCCATGGAGCGCAAGGCCCACGAATCCAAGCCCAAGCTCATCATCGCCGGCGCTTCCGCCTACAGCCTGCGCATCGACTTTGAGCGCTTCGCCAAAGTGGCCAAAGACGTGGGCGCTATTTTCATGGTTGACATGGCGCATTACGCCGGCCTGATCGCCGCCGGCGTCTACCCCAACCCCGTGCCGTTTGCCGACGTGGTCACCTCCACCACCCACAAGAGCTTGCGCGGCCCCCGCGGCGGCATCATCTTGATGAAGGCCCAACACGAAAAAGCCATCAACAGCGCCATCTTCCCCGGCCTGCAGGGCGGCCCGCTGATGCACGTCATTGCCGCCAAAGCCGTGGCTTTCAAGGAAGCGCTTGCACCTGAATTCAAGGCTTACCAGCAGCAAGTGCTCACAAACGCACGTATCGTCTCCGAAACGCTGACCGAGCGTGGTTTGCGCATTGTCAGCGGCCGCACCGAAAGCCACGTCATGCTGGTCGACCTGCGGGCCAAAGGCATCACCGGCAAAGAAGCCGAAGCCGTGCTGGGCAGCGCCCACATGACCATCAACAAAAATGCCATCCCCAACGACCCGGAAAAACCCATGGTCACCAGCGGTGTGCGCATCGGCACCCCGGCCATGACCACGCGCGGCTTCAAGGACGAAGAAGCCCGCTTGACCGCCCACCTGATTGCCGACGTGCTGGACAACCCACGCGACCCGGCCAACATCGACGCCGTGCGCGCCAAAGTGAACGCGCTGACCGCGCGCTTCCCGGTCTACAAGTGAAGAACGGCCGCCTAACGAAGGTATTCATCCGATGAAATGCCCGTTTTGCGGCCATCTTGAAACCCAGGTGGTGGAAACCCGCATCTCGGAAGATGCGGACTTCATCCGCCGGCGCCGCCAATGCGGCCATTGCGAAAAACGCTTCACCACCTACGAACGGCCCGAAGTCAGCTTCCCGGCCGTGGTGAAAAAAGACGGCCGGCGCGTGGACTACGTACCGGCCAAACTGCGCGCCTCCTTCTCCCTGGCCTTGCGCAAGCGCCCGGTCAGCACCGAGCAGGTGGACGCCGCCATCGAACGCATCGAAGAAAAACTGCTCAACCTGGGCGCCCGTGAAGTGCCCGCCACACGATTGGGCGAAATGGTCATGCGCGAGCTGAAAAAGCTCGACAAAGTGGCTTACATCCGCTTTGCAAGCGTGTACCGAAGCTTCGAAGACATCGACGATTTTCGGGCGCTGGTGGACGAAGTCAGAAAGTAAGCACCCGCACGATGCTCAACCACCGGAAGGCGATGGTGGCACGGGCAACCGGGGTCCAGGGCGCCCCGCCGTCATGAGCAGGATGGCACCGTGACCCTGACCGTCCTCGGTCGCCCCACACTGTTGATGATGATCCTTGAAGACACGGCCGCCACTTCCGTTTTGCGACAGATGGAGATGGTGCCCGCCTGAAAAGCGCCACTCACCAGATGAGTCGAGCCGGCGCCGGAGTAGGAAACAAACCTCGCCACCGGTGTATTGCCTGAAATCGACCAGTTGTCGGGCATGGCCGGCTCCATCAGCAACAACGCTTCACCCGCATCGCGTTGCACATTGTTGTTTCGATCCGCGAATACGATCCATCCTTGGGACCAATTGCCGGCTGCAGCACACGTCACCCCATCCGACGATTTGCAGATAGCCACCCGGGAATTTCGCTTGATGGCCTCACTTCTGGCGAAAAACAAGGCCGCCAAAAATTTGTTGGAGTACGCCGAGAGACGGGTGCCATGGCCGAAACTGGCCATTCCAGGCATGGCCACGGCCACCAGGACAGCCAGTATGGCGATGACCACCATGGATTCAACCAAAGTGAATCCAGAGCACTTGCAGCTCTTCATCTCTCTCCCCTATGGCGCGTTTTTATCTGGACACGAGACCCCCTTCCTCAAAAACCAGTGCCAGAAAATAAAAGCCAGCAGGAGCACCTGCGCACTATTTGTGGCCAGCGCCTGTTGACACAACGGCGTATTGCAGAAGGGACGTGCAAGTATGCGATTCGCATGACCTGCCCGCGCGCTGGCCGCTGGCGGAACATCCCTCAGTGAAGGGATGCGCCGGTCAGCATTTAGGTGCCGGGGGTGCAATGGGTCACAATCCGCGGCAGCCTGAAACACAGGCAATTTGTCACACAGCGCACCGTCGGACCAGACGGCCAAGCCGCTCATCCGCAAAGGCACAAGCCCCTTCCCCTTCGCCCGCTACGATGCAGTTCAGTAAACCCACCGTCTTTCCATGAACATCCAGCGCATCAGCCTTTACCGCGGCTTCACCCTGATAGAGATGATGATCACGGTCGCGGTCATCGGTATCCTGGCCTCCATTGCGTTGCCCAGCTACCAGGATTACGTGCGCAAAGCCCGTCGCGCCGATGCACAGGCCTTCATGTACGAGGTGGCCTCACGCCAGCAACACTATCTGGTGGACCGGCGTCTGTACGCAGACGATCTGGTCACATTGGGTTTGGCAGTGCCTGCCTCCGTCAGCGTGCATTACGACATCACTTTGCCCACCGTGGTCAACAACATCCAGCCAATGGGGTTTGTGTTGCAGGCCGCCCCAAAGGCCGGACAAGCGAATGATCCATGTGGCACGCTGACCCTCAACGCACAGGGCACCAAAGGTGCCAGCAAAGGGGGTTGCTGGTGAACAAAGGGGCAGCTCTGGGCCATGTGGGCAGCCGTCGGCAACACGCCGGTTTCACCCTGATTGAAGCCCTGGTCGTGATTGCGATCGTCGGCATTTTCGCAGCGCTCGCAGCCCCCAGCTTCAGCAACACCATCGCCAACATGCGAATCAAGTCCACCTCATTTGACCTGGTCAATGATCTGAATGCGGCCCGATCGGAAGCCATCAAGCGAAATGCGGAGGTCGTGATCGTGGCGGAAGGCGGGGACTGGAACCAGGGATGGCGTCTGACCGCCGGGGGCACCACCCTGAAAGCCCATGAGGCCCCCACAGGTTCTGTTGCTATCGCATCTGCCGTCGACGCCATCAATTTCCAGGGCAACGGCAGGCCTGATGCTGCGGCCACCCTCAGCATCACCTCCAGCCTGTCCGGCGTGGCCGCCCGCTGCGTCGAGCTCCAGGCGACCGGATCGGCCCGTTCACTCAAGGAGGCTTGTCCGTCATGACCTCCTGCCCACGTCACCACAAGCAGCGCTCAGGGCAACGCGGTTTCCTACTGATCGAAGTCCTGGTGTCGCTGGTGATCATCGCCTTTGGCTTGCTGGCGCTCGCAGGCTTCGTCACCAAAGCCACCGCCATGGCAGTCGACACGACCCAGCGCACCCGGGCGTCCTCACTGCTCAGCGACATGGCGGGGCGCCTCGTCTCGAACAAACAACTGGCTTTGGGCGGAAGCTACGTGGCCGCGACCCAGCCCGCCACCGGCTATGGCACGCCCGGCGCAACCAGCACGGTGTGTCCCGGCGTCGGTGTGGCGGGCGCTGATCTATGCAATTGGCACAACCTGCTGCTGGGCGCCAACGACGCCCAGGCGGGCGGCAACGCTGTTGCGCTGGGATATCGCGGCTGCATCACCCGGGATGCGGTGGCGCCCATCTTCACCATCACGGTGGCCTGGGGCGGCACCACACCCGGCGAGGTTCCGAACGACGGCTGCGGTGCAGGGCAGTTTGGTACCGACACCTACCGTCGCGTCTTGCGCACCACGGTCAGAATTCCTTCCCTGTCCTGATGATGCGCGCCATGAGACCCAACCACCTTCCCCGGAAGGGGCGCCCCAACCGCATGCGGGGCTTCACGCTGATCGAGCTGATGATCGGCATGACCATCGGCCTGATTGTCCTGCTCGGTCTGACCGTCTTTTTTTCCTACAACTCGCGCAACCAGCAAGATCTGGAACGCAGCATCGTGCGTCTGGAAAACGCACGCTTTGCGCTCGACACCCTGACCGAAGACCTGATGCACGCGGGCTACTACGCCCGCCATGTGCCTGGCAGCGGCATTACCTACAGCGCCATCGCGCCCTGCCCCGGGACCACGGCTGGCCTGGGCTGGAACACGGCCGCCACAGCAATGCCCCCCCCCGTGGCGGGCTTGGCCGCCAACCCGAGCAGTGCCGCGCAGAACTGCCTCACAGGCCTGCGTGCGGGCACGGGCGTCATCACCGTGACCCACGCCGAGACCGGGAACGCGGTGACGCCTGCCAACACCGTGGTCACCAACCTGTACATCCAGACCACCAGTTGCGCCACCGACACGGCCCGGGTGACCGTCAACACAGGCCCAGCCGCCAACTTCACGCTGCAAAATCTGGCCTGCAACGCACCCAACAACGTTCACCGCCTGTCGCAGCGCACCTATTTCCTGTCCAACTGCAACAACTGCACCAGCAACGACGGAATACCGACCCTGAAGCGGGGTGAGCTCATTGGCAACAGTTTCGTGGTCAACACGGTGGCTGAAGGGGTCGAGCAGCTCCAGTTTGAGTACGGCGTGGACACCAGCAATGACGGGCAGGTGGACGAAGTGCTGGGTTTTGCGGGCATCACGGGCGTGGCACCCTACGTGTGGAGCAATGTGGTGGCGGTGCGGGTGCACATGCTGACGCGTTCCAGCCTGCCCGATCCGGGCACCGTTGAACAACGCACTTTCCAGATGGGTCCGCTCACCCTCGCGCCCGCCGATCTCCCGAACGGTTTCAAGCGCACCCTGCTCACCACCACCGTGCCACTGACCAATGTGGCGGGCCGCAGAGAATGATGAACCCTCGCTTCCAGATTCGACATTCCCGCCACGAGCAAGGCTCGGTGCTGCTGGTCACCATGGTTTTTCTGCTGCTGTTCGCCATTGTGGCCACGGCGGTGTTCCGCGGCTCCCAGACCAGCGTGCAGGCCGTGGGCAACATGCAGTGGCGCACCGAAGCCATCAACGCCACCAACGAAGCGGTGGCCAACATCCTCAGCGACTACAACGGGTTCATCCAGCCGGCCCTCACGGGTGGCGTGAACGCCCTGGGGGCCCAGAAAACTACGTTTTCACCCGATGTCAACGGCGATGGCAAGCCCGATATCGCGGTGAAGGTGGACGCCGTGGAATGCAGCTACGTGGCCGAGGTGAAGCAGGAAGACCTGGACCCCGAGAAGCCGGAAGACCTGGTTTGCATGAACAGCGCCAATATGGCGAGCACCACGTTTTGCTCGGAAGTCCAGTTTTCCGTGGAGCTGACCGCCACCGACCCGGTGAGCGAAGCCAACGTCCAGATCGAGCAGGGTGTGGGCGTGCGGGTAACCGGCGTTGAAGTCTGCAAGTTTTGACCCCTGGCCGCACCAGCCTGCCCCACGACACCTCCCTCCGTTGACCCGACCACGGGAAAGGAACCCGCCATGACCCCCCGCCAGACATTCCCCCAACGCAACCGGCGCCCGGTACGCATGATCCAAGGCGGCGCCGTGCTGTGCTCGCTCACCACCGTGGCGGCGGTCTGGGCAGCAGACATCGACATTTACGGCCCGTCAGCGACCGCATCCCTGGCTCCCAATGTGTTGATCCACTTCGACAACACGGCAAACTGGTCGGCCCAAAGCAATGCCTGGATGCCCGGCAGCGTGTACGCCAAATGCAAGGCGGCGGACACCAGTGGTAAGACTCCCTGCCGGGATGCCGTCACGTTTGTTTTCGGCCCCGAAAAGACCGACAAGCTCCTGTGGCCATGGGATGCAAGTTACACGGCTAAGAATGAGTGGGGTAGCAGCGTCGCACCCAGTCAAGGGCAGGTGCAGTTGCGGGCCCTGAAATACGTGCTGAGCGCCATGGTCTGCAACGATTCACCGAAGGTGAGTATCAACGTAGGCATTTCCCTTTTTAATGGCACGAAAGGTTCGGTGCTGAGCTCAGGCGACCCGGTGGCGGTGATCCACCATGCGGTTCAACCCCTGCACAAGACCCCCACCAACACCTGCGCACCGCTGTTGGCGAAAATCGACAATCTGGACAAAGAGATCAACAACCCGGACTACAAGGCTCCTCAGGACGCCAACTATTCCGCCGCGGTGTACGAAGCCTTCAAGTACTTCGGCGGCTACACCAACCCCGATCGGGTCGCCGACGACAAGCCGGGCAGCCCGGTGAGCCGGTCGGCGTATGGCACGGGCCGATTCGGCGCCGTGAAGACCCTGCTTGATGACCGGGCGGCGTTCACCGACGGCACCCATCTAAGCTACAACCCGCCCACAACCCAGTGCAGCGCCAACTACCTGTTGCTGGTCGGCAATGGCTACCCCAAGGCCGAGCCGAAGACCGGGCCCCTGAGTTTCAACAGACTGGGCTACACACCGCCCACGCTCTCGGCGACCAGTTCAGACACCAGCCGCCTGGCCGACGAATGGGCGTATTTTGCCGCCAACACGGACGTCAACGAGGCTTCGGGGGTGCAACCCTTGAACACCTACACCGTGAACGTGTTCAATGCAGCGATCGATGCCGACCAGACCAAACTGCTGAAGTCCATGGCCGCCGTGGGCAGCCCGGACAAGGTCTACGTCGAGGTGGGTGGCGACCTGCTGAAGCTCATTTCGGAGTTTGAGGACATGTTCCTGCGGGTGGCGACCAAGGACAGCGTGTTTGCGTCCACGGCGCTGCCGGTGGCCACCAACGCCCAGGGCACCTTCCTGAACCAGGCCTACGTGGGCATGTTCCGCCCGGACGGCAACTTCCGCCCCCGCTGGCTTGGCAACATGCGCCAGTACCAGATCGGCTTCAACGACAAGGCCCTCACCCTGTTGGACGCCGACGACAAGCCCGCCACCTCCGGCGGCTTCTTTGCCTCGACGGCCAGGAGCTTCTGGACCGAGGACAGCGTGTTCTTTGCCCAGAACCCCATGGGAACCCCCGCCAGCGCCAGCGACAGCCCCGACGGCGCGGTCACCGAAAAAGGTGGCGCTGCGCAGATGCTGCGCCAGGCCAACCTGAACGACGCGAGCGCCCGCAAGGTCTACACCTTGCCCGACAGCCCCCCGAGTGATACCCCCTTGGCCTCGTGGCCCTTCACCGCCGCCAACTCTGAGCTGGATACAACCCTGGTGGCCTGGGCCCGTGGTGAAAACAATGTGCCAATCCTCGACGATGAACTCCATGCCGAAACCTTCAACGGCTCCACCCTGACCGGCTCCACCGTCACAGAGTTGGGCAACCGGGGCGCGCGCCACAGCATGCACGGGGATGTGCTCCACTCCACCCCCACGGCCATCAACTACGGCGGCACCGACGTGGTGGTTTACTACGGCACCAACGACGGGCACTTTCACGCCATCGACGCCCGGAAGACCGGCACCGGTGCCGGCTCGGAACTGTGGTCCTTCCTTCCGCGAGAGCACTACGCACTGCAAACGCGTCTGCGCAGCGGGATGGACCTGCTGCAGATCCCGGAGAACGACGAAAACGGCAACCTCCTGACGCCACCAGACGGTAAAAAACCCCGCACCTATGGCATGGACGGGCCCATTGGCACCTACACCCGCTACAACAGCACCGGCGAACTGCAGGAAGCCCTGATTTACCCGACCATGCGCCGCGGTGGCCGAACCGTGTATGCGCTGGACGTCACCAACAAGACCGCCCCCATATTCAAGTGGAGGATCAGCGGGGGCGGCAGCGGCGACTTTGCCAAGCTGGCGCAAACCTGGTCCATGCCGCGCACCATCCCGCTGGACAAAACCGCCACGCCTGCGTTGCTCACCGTGATGGGGGGGGGCTACGACCCTGCCGAGGACGGCAATACCTCTACCGGCATCGGCAATGCGGTGTTCATCATCAACGGGCGCACGGGCGCGCTGGTCAAGCGCATTGACACCGACTTTTCAGTACCGAGCGACATCACGCTGGTCGACACCAACCGGGACGGCCGGCCCGACCGGCTGTATTTCGCCGACGTGCGCGGCAACCTGTACCGCATCACGGTGCCGGCCAGTGGCGACCTCGTGTCGTCCACCACGTGGAGCGCGGCGACGGCCACCAAGATCGCGGTGCTGGAAGGCCGGGTGTTCTACCGGCCCGACGTGGTGGTGACCAAAGGTTTCGCGGCCATCATGGTGGGCACGGGCGACCGGGAAAAACCCATGCTCAAGGTGACGAGCGACCGCTTCTTCCTGGTCAAAGACCCGTTGCTGACCCCGATCACCACAGCGCTGAGCCTCGCCGATCTCACCAAGATCGCCACGGTCAACAACTCCACCATGGTGCCGACGCCCACCGGCGAAACGGCTGGTGCGAATGGCTGCTACATCCAACTGGCCACCAACGGCGAAAAGGTCATCAACGCGCCCTTGACGGTGTCGGGCATCACCTACTTCGGCACCAACCGGCCGGCGCCGGACAACCGCAACGTCTGTGTGGGCAACCTCGGCCAGGGCTTTGCCTACCAGTTCCCGCTGTTCTGCGGTGTGCCACTGAAGCCCACCGAGATCCTGGGCGGTGGCATGATTCCCTCGCCGGTGGCCGGTGTGGTGTTGCTGGAGGGCAAGAACGCCAAAGGTGAAGCCACCGTCACCAAGCAGCCGTTCCTGATCGGTGGCGCTGGCCCGTCTCCCTTGACGGTGACCGACCCCAAGCCTTTTGTTCCGCCCAAGCGCCGGCCCATCTACTGGCGCATCAACAACAACAACCGCTGAGACCGCCTGCCGGTGGCTGGATCGCTGCAACAGGCCGGCGACGGCAGAAACCGGGAAATCATTGAACCCATGGAAAGCCTGAACCTGCTCGCGGAACATGCCATCGGCCTGTCTGAGCCGAACCCGCGTGTGGCGTGCCGCATCGAAACCACCAACGGCCAGGTGTTCAGTGGCCACACGCAGCAGGCGGGCGGTCCGCACGCCGAAGTGGTGGCCTTGCGGGCTGCACAGGCTGCCGGCATCAGCGTGCGCGGCGCCACGGTACACGTCACCCTGGAACCCTGCTCACACCACGGCCGAACGCCACCCTGTTGCGATGCGCTGGCCGCAGCCGGTGTGGGCCGCGTGGTGGTCGCGACCCTCGACCCCAATCCGCTGGTGAGCGGGCGCGGCGTGGAGCGCCTGCGTGCCGCCGGTGTGGCCGTCGAGGTACTGCCCACCGACAGCCCGCAGGCCCGCGCCTCGCGCGAGCTCAACATCGGCTTCTTCAGCCGCATGATCCGCAAAACGCCGTGGGTTCGCATGAAAATGGCCGCCTCGCTGGACGGCACCACGGCGCTGGAGAACGGGGTCAGCCAGTGGATCACGGGTGCGGCCGCGCGATCCGATGGCCATGCCTGGCGGGCCCGCGCCAGCGCGGTGCTGACCGGCATTGGTACGGTGCTGGAGGACGACCCGGTGCTGGATGTGCGGCTGGCGGCAACGCCCAGACAGCCCCATCTGGTGATCGTGGACAGCCGGCTGGAAACGCCGCTGGAGGCGCGCCTGTTCAACACGCCCGCCCACGGACAGCCGCGCCAGATCTGGATTTACTGCGCGGTGGAAAACCCCGAAAAACAGGCCGCACTGGAGGCCCGTGGCGCCCAGGTGAAGCAGCTCCCCGGCCCGTCGGGCAAGGTCGATCTGGCTGCGCTGTTGCGGGACCTGGCACAGCGCGAGGTGAATGAACTGCACCTGGAAGCCGGGCACAAGCTCAATGGCTCGTTCCTGCGCGAGGGGCTGGTGGACGAATGCCTGGTGTACCTGGCGCCCAAACTGCTGGGCCGGGGCGCGGGTTTGTCCAGTTTCGGCCCGCTGACCGCTTTGGAAGATGGCGTTTCGCTGGCCTTTCATACCGTCGACAGGGTGGGCGAAGACTTGCGTATCGTCGCCCGGGTGGCCGGCCACGACCGTTTCCTGCACCCATGAAGACGGACTTGGCGGCCTGATGCGCCCAAAAACCGCTGTTTTCCGAGAAAGAAGCACCGCACGCCACCCTGCAAGCCCGAAGGGATCTGAAACCCTGCGAAAATACGCGCCTATGTTTACCGGCATCATCACCGGCGTGGGGCGCATCGCCGCCCTCCACGCTCTGGGCAGCTCTTTGGACCACGGCAGGCGACTCACCCTAGAGGCGCCGCCGGGCTACCTCAACGACGTCGGCCTGGGCGACAGCATCGCGCTGAATGGCGCCTGCATGACGGTCACTTCGCTGGACCTGCCCCAGCGCCATTTCACGATCGACATTTCAGCCGAATCCCTGGCCCGCACCACCGGCCTGTCCGAGATCGGTCACCGCATCAACCTGGAAAAAGCGCTGCGGGCGCACGACCGCCTGGGTGGACACATCGTGTCGGGCCATGTGGACGGCGTCGGCACGGTCACGCGCTTTGCCCAGGTGGGTGAGAGCTGGGAGCTGTGCGTGATGGCCCCGCCCGAACTGGGCAAATACCTGGCTTTCAAAGGCTCGATCACGGTCAATGGCGTCAGCCTGACGGTGAACCGCGTGAGCGACAGTGCGCAGGGCTGTGAATTCAGCATCAACCTCATTCCCCACACGGTGGAAAACACCGCGCTGGGCCAACTGACTGCGGGCAGCCCGGTCAACCTCGAAATCGACACCGTCGCGCGCTATGTGGAACGCATGCTCAGCGCCGGCAACCTCACCCCCAAGGAAAACGCATGAGCGCCCAAAACAGCCTGACACCGGTCCCCATTTCACCCATTGAAGACATCGTGGCCGACATGCGTGCCGGCCGCATCGTGATCTTGGTGGACGAAGAGGACCGGGAAAACGAAGGCGACCTGGTGCTGGCAGCCGACCACGTGACGCCCGAAGCCATCAACTTCATGGCCCGCTACGGTCGCGGCCTGATCTGCCTCACGCTGTCGCGCGAGCGCTGCGAACAGCTCAAGCTGCCGCCCATGGTGGCGCGCAATGGCGACAAAAAAGGCACGGCCTTCACCGTGTCCATTGAAGCAGCCGAGGGCGTGACCACCGGCATTTCGGCCGCGGACCGTTCGCGCACCGTGCAAGCCGCAGTCGACCCCAAAGCCGTGCCTGACGACCTGGTGCAACCCGGTCACATCTTCCCGTTACAAGCGGTGGACGGTGGCGTGCTCATGCGCGCCGGCCACACCGAGGCGGGTTGTGACCTGGCCGTGATGGCGGGCTGCTCGCCCGCTTCCGTGATCTGCGAGATCATGAAAGACGACGGCACCATGGCCCGCCTGCCGGACTTGCAACTGTTTGCAGCCGAACACGGCCTCAAGATTGGCACCATTGCCGACCTGATTGAACACCGCAGCCGCACCGAAAGCCTGGTGGAAAAACTGGGTACGCGCAGCCTGAACACCGCCTTTGGCGAATTCAGCGCCACCGCCTTCCGCGACAAACCCAGCGGCGCCCTGCACCTGGCCTTGGTGAAAGGCAGCTGGACACCTGAGCAAAGCGTGGATGTGCGCGTGCACGAACCGCTGTCGGTGCTGGACGCGCTGGAAGTGGGCCGCTCCATGCACAGCTGGAGCCTGGAAGCCAGCCTGCGCCACATTGCCGACGCCGGCGCGGGCGTGGCCGTGCTGCTGAACTGCGGCGAAACTGCCGGGCAGTTGCTGGCCCAGTTTGAGGGCACCGCCCGCTCTGCCCAAGCCCCCGAGCGCGGCCGCATGGACCTGCGCACCTACGGCGTGGGCGCGCAAATCTTGCGCGACTGCGGCGTGCAAAAAATGCGCCTCATGGGCAACCCGCGCCGCATGCCCAGCATGACGGGCTACGGCCTTGAAACCACGGGCTACCTCAGCCGCAACGCCTGAGCCTCGAACCACACCATTAAGAAACGGAATCAACCATGTTCGGCGCAGACAAAGGAACAGCCAACCTGCTGGATGGCAAAAAACTCAGCATCGGCATTGTTCAGGCACGCTTCAACGAAGGCATTACCAACGCGCTGTTTGCAGCCTGCCACGCTGAGCTGCTGGCGCTGGGCGTGCAAGAAAAAAACATCACCCACGTCACGGTGCCCGGCGCGCTGGAAGTGCCGGTGGCGCTGCAGGCCATGGCCGAGCGCGACGACTTTGACGCGCTGATTGCGCTCGGTTGCATCATCCGCGGTGAAACCTACCACTTTGAACTGGTGGCCAATGAGTCGGGCTCGTCGGTTTCGCGCTTGTCGCTGGACTACCAGATCCCGATTGCCAACGCCATTTTGACCACCGAAAACCTGGAACAAGCCGTGGCCCGCCAGACCGAAAAGGGGCAAGACGCCGCCCGGGTAGCGGTTGAGATGGCCCACGTGCTGGAACACATCGGATAAACACACCACCTGCCGGTGCGGTGCGACAAGCCACCCACCGGCCCTGCCAGGGCCTTCGCCCTGGTTCGCCACACGCCATGAAGACCGAAATGAACCAAGCCCTACCCAAAGTACGCAAAGCAGCCGAGAAGTCGGCCCGCACACGCGCACGCGAATTTGCCCTGCAGGCGATTTACCAACACATGGTGGGCCGCAACGAGGCGGGCGACATTGACGCCTTCACGCGCGATCTGGCCGGCTTTCACAAGGCCGACAGCGTGCACTTTGACGCCCTGCTGCACGGCTGCGTGGCTGAGGCCAACGCGCTGGACACGCTCATCACCCCGCTGCTTGACCGCCCCTTGGTCGAGCTGTCGCCCATCGAGCGTGGCGTGCTCTGGATCGGGGTTTACGAGTTTCAGCATTGCCTGGACGTGCCATGGCGCGTGGTGCTCAACGAGTGCATTGAACTGGCCAAGTCGTTCGGTGGCACCGACGGCCACAAGTATGTGAACGGCGTGCTGCACCAGCTGGCCGCGCAGCTGCGCCCGGTGGAAGTGGCCGCCGCACCCGCCAAAACCCCTGCGCGCAAAGCCGCTGCATCCGCTGCTGCCGTGCCGCCTGCGGCAGACGATGCCGCTTGACCGGTAGGGCACACCCATGAGGATTGCCCAGCGGGCGCAGCGCGTCGAACCGTTTTACGTCATGGAGCTGGCCAAAGCGGCCTCTGCCATGGCCGCAGCCGCACAGCCGGGTGACCGGCCCATGCTGTACCTCAACATCGGCGAGCCGGACTTCACGGCCCCGCCCCAGGTGCAGCAGGCTGCCGAACGCGCCATTCGCGACGGCCGCAGCCAATACACCCCCGCCACGGGCCTGCCCGCTTTGCGCGAAGCCATCAGCGGCTGGTACGCCACGCGCTTTGGGCTAGACATCGATCCGGCCCGCATCGTCGTCACGGCAGGTGCTTCGGCGGCCCTGCAGCTGGCTTGCCTCGCGCTCATCGAGACCGGCGACGAGGTACTGATGCCCGACCCGAGCTACCCCTGCAACCGCCAGTTTGTGCAGGCCGCCGAGGGCACTGCGGTGCTGCTGCCTTCGGGCCCGGCCGAGCGCTTTCAGCTCAGCGCAGCGCAGGTGCAAGCGGCCTGGGGCCCAGCCACGCGCGGTGTGTTGCTGGCCTCGCCGTCCAACCCCACCGGCACATCCATTGCCCGCGAAGAGCTGGAGCGCATTGCCCGCTTGGTGCGCGAGCGCGGCGGTGTGACGCTGGTGGACGAAATCTACCTGGGACTGAGCTTTGACGATGCCTACGGCCACAGCGCCCTGGGCCTGCCCGATGGCCTGGGTGACGAGGTCATCAGCATCAACAGCTTCAGCAAATATTTCAACATGACCGGCTGGCGCCTGGGCTGGCTGGTGCTGCCGCCTGCGCTCGTGCCTGCGGTAGAGCGGCTGGCGCAAAACCTGTTCATTTGCGCCAGCACCATCGCCCAGCATGCCGCACTCGCCTGCTTTGAGCCCGACACCCTGACCGAATACGAACGCCGCCGGGCCGAATTCAAGGCGCGGCGCGACTACTTCATTCCCGAACTCAACCGCCTGGGCATCACCGTGCCCGTGATGTCCGACGGCGCCTTTTACGCCTGGGCCGACGTGAGCGGCCTGTGCGCGCGCTGGGGCATACCGCCCCAGAGCAGCCCGGACGCGGGCGGCAGCTGGGCGCTGGCGTTTGAACTCATGCAGCGCTGCCAGCTGGCCACCACGCCAGGGCGCGATTTCGGCAGCGCCGACCCGGGGCGCTATTTGCGTTTTTCCACCGCCAACTCGATGGCACAGCTGCGCGAAGCTGTGGCGCGGCTGGAGCAGGCGCTGTGAACACACCACAAGACCAAGCACCGATGACCCCAGCGCCGGGCCGCCACAAGCCGGGGTCAGCCCCCTCGGGGGGCAGCGACCCGCAAGGCGGCGGAGCCCCGGATTCGCCCCGCAGGGGAGAAGACGCTTGGGGGCCGCACTTCACCTGGCCCGTGCGCGTGTACTGGGAAGACACCGACGCGGGTGGCATCGTTTTTTACGCCAACTACCTGAAGTTTTTTGAGCGTGCCCGCACCGAATGGCTGCGCGCGCTGGGCATTGAACAGCAAAGCCTGCGCGAACAGGTGGGTGGCATGTTTGTCGTGACCGCCACGCAGGTGAAATACCACCGCCCTGCCCGGCTTGACGATTTGCTTTTGGTTACCGCCCGCGTGCAAGAAGCCGGCCGTGCCTCACTCACAATTGAGCAAACCGCACGCCTGCAAGCCGCAAACCCTGGTGAGGACGCACCCCTGCTCTGCGAAGGCATCATCCGCATTGGCTGGGTAGACGCCAGCACCCTGAGGCCGCAGCGCATTCCAGCCGCCATTCTTGACTCGCTCAACGCGCCTGCTTGAGTGCCGCGGCCCAACCGGCCGCAACCTTTTCCGTTTCTCGAACTCCGACCGCCATGAACCACGATCTCTCCATTGTTCAATTGATGCTCAACGCGAGCTGGGTGGTGCAGGCGGTGGTCGTCTTGCTGGTCACGGTGTCCGTCATCAGCTGGGCGGCCATTTTCCGCAAGGTCTTCGCCATCAAGCGCGTGCGGGCGCACAACGAAGACTTTGAACGCGAGTTCTGGTCGGGCGGCAACCTGAATGAGCTGTATGCGGCAGCCGCGCAAAGTGCCCGGCACGGCGGGCCCATGGAACGCATTTTTGCCAGCGGCATGCGCGAATACCAGAAACTGCGCGAACGCCGCATCACCGACAACAGCGCTCTGCTGGACGGCGCCCGCCGCGCCATGCGCGCCAGCTTCCAGCGCGAGGTGGATGCGCTGGAGGTCAACCTGTCGTTCCTGGGCACGGTGGGTTCGGTGGCGCCTTATGTGGGCCTGTTTGGTACCGTGTGGGGCATCATGCACGCCTTCACCGGCCTGGCCTCGCTGGCGCAAGTCACGCTGGCTTCGGTGGCGCCGGGCATTGCCGAGGCGCTGGTGGCCACCGCCATTGGCCTGTTTGCGGCCATACCGGCGGTGGTGGCGTACAACCGGTTTGCCCACGATATTGACCGCCTGGCCAACACCATGGAAACCTTCATGGAAGAGTTTTCCAACATCTTGCAGCGCAACCTGGGGGCGCAGGCCCCTGCCGGGCAATAAGCATGGCGGCCGCTTCCACCCGCCGAGCCCGGCGCACCAAAAATGAAATCAACATGGTGCCCTTCATCGACGTGATGCTGGTGCTGCTGATCATTTTCATGGTCACCGCGCCGCTGATCACGCCGAGCCAGATTGACCTGCCCAGCGCGGGCCAGGCCAACCGCCCGCCCGACGTCTATGTGGAGGTGATCATCGACAAAACCGAGCGGCTGCAGGTGCGCATGGGCAAAGACAGCCAGCCCCCCACCGACGTGGCGCTGGGCCAGCTGGTGGACCGGGTGCAGGCGCTGAGCACCGGTACCGACAACATGCCGGTGCTGGTGAGTGCTGACAAAAACGTGAAATACGACGCCGTGATGGAGGTGGTGCGCCGCCTGCGCGCCGCGGGTGTGCAGCGGGTAGCGTTGTCCACCCTCTGACGCTGCCAACACCCAACGCCATGCGAACCACCGCCGACCACCTGAACCTGGCCCCGCCGCAGCCTGGCCGCTGGCTCGGGCCGCTGGGGTTGGCGCTGGTGGTGCACGGGCTGCTGGTGGCCGCGCTCACTTGGGGCGTGGGCTGGCAGCGCGAGGCGCCGCCGGTGGTGTTTGAAGCCGAGATCTGGTCGCGCATGGCGCAGGCAGCTGCGCCCCGGGCGGTGGAACCAGCGCCCCCACCGCCGCCACCCGTCACACAAGCCCCCAAACCCCAACCGGTTGCGCAGCCTGCCCCGCCCCCGCCGGGCCCCAGCCAAGCCGACATTGCCACCGCCCAGGCCAAGGAAAAAGCGCAAGCCGATCTGAAAAAGGCGCAAGCAGAAGCCAGCAAAAAGGCCGCTGCCGACAAGCTCGCGCAAGAGAAGCTCGCTGCCGCCAAAAAAGCCGAGGCGGACAAAGCCGCAGCAGAGAAAGAGCGCCAGCAGCAACTCGCGCAGCAAAAACGCGAGAAAGAGCGCCAGCTGGCCGAAGAAAAGCGGCTGGAAGCGCTGGCCGCGAAAGAGCGCAATGCACAGTTGGCCCGCATCATGGGCCAGGCAGGCGCCAGCGGCGGGCCGCAGGCCACTGGCACGGCGCAGCAGTCCAGCGGGCCTTCGGCCGCTTACGGCGGGCGGGTGGCGGCGCGCATCAAGCCCAACGTGGTATTCACCGACACGGTGAGCGGCAACCCCCGCGCCGAGGTGGAGGTGCGCACCCTGCCCGATGGCACGATAACCGCGCGGCGCATCGTCAAGCCCAGTGGCAGCCCGGCCTGGGACGAAGCGGTGCTCCGCGCCATCGACCGCACGGGCACACTGCCCCGCGACACCGACGGCCGCGTGCCGCCGTCGCTCATCATTGGGCTGCGCCCGCTGGACTGAACTTGCTGCGCCTCACGTCGAGCGCAGGTCAGGCAACCGAGCCCCGGCGGGAGAGGCCAAAGTTCAGCGCAACAGCAGCGTCGGAATGCGCGCCGCGCGCAGCAGGTCGGTGGTTTTGCTGCCCATGAACAGGCTGCGCAGCGGCGAGTGGGTGTAGGCACCCATCACCAGCACATCGGTATTTTTCGCCTGAATGGCCTGGGCGATCACGCTCTCAGGCTCACCGGGCACAATGTCGCTGCTGACACCCAAACCAGCCGCTTCCAGCTTGGCGGTGGCCCAGGCCATCTGCTTGGGGCCGTCGTGGCTGACTTTGCCCGCCATGAGCAGGTGCACCGCCAAGCCCCGAAAGAGCGGGCTGCCCGCCACCATTTCCACCCCCTTGCGGGTGATGCTGCTGCCGTCAAACGCAATCAGCACGCGCTCGGGCGCTCTGAAGCCTTCGGTCACGGTCAAGATGGGGCGGTCCAGCGCACGTACCACACGCTCCACGTTGCGGCCCAGGTCGCGCGGGGTGGACTGGGCCGATTCACCACGGCGGCCCAGCACAAACAGGCGCACGCCGTTCTGTTGCTCATGCAGGGTTTCGTCCAAATGGCCCAAACGCTGGCGCACGTCCACCGTCTGCACACCGGCCACCAGGGCGCGCTCGCGCAAGCGGTTCAAAAACAGGCGGCCCCGCTCGCGCGCGGCCTTGCTGCGTGCGGCATCGGCCTCGGCCAGCTCGCCCAGCAGGCTTTCTTGCGCGTTGGGCGTGAGCGAGCCGCTGTGGTCTTGGCTGGCACTGGTTTCCGGGTGGCGGTCGATCACGTGCAGCAGTTCCAGTGGTGCATCCAGGCGCTGCGCCGCCCAGGCGGCGTAGTCGGTCACGTGGTCGGCAAAAGCGGACTGGTCCACACAGGCGAGCACTTTGTTGTCGGTGTTCATATCGGTTCTCGCTTTCAGTGACCGGCCAGCAAGTCTTCGGCGCCGTCTTTGTCGTGCACGCCAAACTTGTCCACCAGGGTGGAGCTGGCCTCGTTCAAACCGATGATTTCAACGTCGGTGCCCTCGCGGCGGAATTTGAGCACCACCTTGTCGAGCGCACTCACGGCGGTGATGTCCCAGAAATGCGCACGGCTCACGTCGATGCGCACGCGCTCAATGACTTCCTTGAAATCAAACGCGTCATTGAAACGGTCGGCGGTGGCAAAAAACACCTGGCCTGTGACGGTGTAGGTGCGCTGGCGGCCTTCGTCTTCGGTCAGCGAACGGATGCGCAGAATCTGACCCACCTTGTGGGCAAAAAAGAAACCCGACAGCAGCACGCCGGTGAGCACACCTTTGGCCAGGTCGTGCGTGGCCACGGTCACCACCACGGTGGCCACCATCACGATGCTGGAGCTGGGCGGGTGCTCACGCAGGCTTTTGACCGACGCCCAGCTGAAGGTGCCGATGGACACCATGATCATCACGGCCACCAGCGCGGCCATGGGAATCTGCTTCACCCAGTCGCCCAAAAACACCACCAGAATCAACAGCACCACACCGGCCGTGAGCGTGGACAAGCGCCCGCGCCCGCCCGATTTCACGTTGATGACCGACTGGCCGATCATGGCGCAACCGGCCATGCCGCCCATGAATCCGGTGGCGATGTTGGCCACGCCCTGGCCCACGCACTCGCGGTTTTTGTCGCTCTTGGTGTCGGTCAGGTCGTCCACGATGGTGGCGGTCATGAGCGACTCCAACAGGCCAACCACCATCAGCGTGAGCGAATACGGGAAGATGATCAGCAGCGTGTCCAGGTTGAGCGGAATGTCCGGGATCAGGAACATGGGCAGGCTGTCGGGCAGTTCGCCCATGTCGCCCACGGTGCGGATGTCCAAGCCCAGCGCCAGCGACACGGCTGTGAGCACCACGATGGTGACCAACGGCGAGGGCACCGCCTTGGTGATGTGGGGGAAACCGTAAATGATGGCCAGACCGGCAGCGGTCATGGCGTACACATGCCAGGTCACGCCCACGGTCTGCGGGTTCAGCTCGGGCAGCTGCGCCATGAAGATCAAAATGGCCAGCGCGTTCACAAAACCCGTGACCACCGAGCGCGAGACAAAGCGCATTAGCACGCCCAGCTTGAACCAGCCCGCCAGCACTTGCAGCACCCCGGTGAGCACGGTGGCGGCGAGCAAATATTCCAGCCCGTGGCTTTTCACCAGGGTCACCATCACCAGCGCCATAGCGCCGGTAGCGGCCGAGATCATGCCGGGACGACCGCCCATAAAGGCAATGATGGTGGCAATGGAGAACGACGCATAAAGACCCACCTTGGGGTCCACGCCCGCGATGATGGAAAACGCAATGGCCTCCGGGATCAGGGCCAGCGCCACCACCAGACCGGCGAGCAGGTCGTTGCGGACGTTGGCAGTCCAATCCTGTTGGAAATTTTTAAACAAAAGACACACTCCCGTGACAGCGCGGACCGGCCGCAGCCTCACAAAACGACAAAGAAAAAAGAGAAGTCAACGGGCCGAAAGATCCCGAAGTAAAGCGCAGGCCGAAGGCATTCGGGCCAAAAAGGCCCCAGCTTGCCTGCTCTCATGGACAACCCGTACCAAGCACAACCACACCCCTGCGAAGGCATGGGCGCGACAGCGTTGAAACGAACGGGTGGTCTAGGACTTACAACGGTGGCTCCGAAAGGGGGGACCGAGCCGGATTTGTGTCGCCGCAAGGCGCAACCCGGTAGTCATAACAGCCAATAATTCTAACGCGCTCGGTTGTTGGCAACCTACCCGCCGGCCAGGGCTTCCAGGTGGTCGGCCACAAAGGTCGCAATGCGCTGCTTGCCTTCGACCGGCGTGGTGCCGCTGGCCTGCACCATCAGGGCACGCTGCTCGCTGCCCCGCGTGTCTTCGCCCCGGGTGGCCACCACCAGGCTGGCACGCCCCAGGCGTTTTGCGGCCACGCGCACCAGCTCTTCTTCGCTCACGCCTTCGAGGTACTTGAAGGCCACGCAGGCCATGGCGGGCGCTGCAGCGCAAGCCAGATCGATCACCTTTTCCGTGGGCTCCAGTGCCAGCAGAAGCTCTGCCTGGCCCGACGGGATCTTGCCCTGCACCGCCTCACGCGGGCGGTAGTCGGCCACGCCGGCCGAAAACACGCCAGCAAACAAGCCGGCGCGCGCCCGCTCAACCACGCCGTCGCGGTACGCATCAAAGGTGCGCGCGATGCTCAGGCGCATCGGCGTGGTGGGCCGCCAGGCGCCGTCGCCCAGCAGCAGCTCGGCGTCGGCACCGCGCCACACCAGCTCTTCGGCGATGGCCGCACCCAGCCGGCCCCGGAAGCGGTTGACGATGCGGCGCACGCCATCAATCGGCACGGGTGTGGGGCCCGCGGTCACCAGAATGCGCTGACCCGCCAGCGGCGAGGTGCTCAGCACCTGCCCCACCGCCATACACAGCAGCTCGGTCCCGGGCAGGTTGTGTTTGCCATAAGCGTCGTGCGGGGCCACGAACTGCACGCCAAGGCCAGCGAGCTTGCGGGCGTTGTCCACCAGCAGGCTGTTGTGCAGGGTGCCGTGCATGGTGGGCGCCACCACAATGCGGGTGCGCCCCTGCTCCATGCGGCCGATGGCCGAAGCCAGCGCTGAGGTAACCACGGTATCGGCCACGCCACAGGCCATTTTGGCAATGGTGTTGTGGGTGGCCGGCGCCACCAGGTAAGCGTCGAAGGGCGCACCGTCGGACAGGTGTTCAGCGGCCCAGGTCAGGCTGCTCACCACCGGAGCGCAGGTGGCCCACTCCAGGGCTTCGCGGGCCACGTAGCGCAGCGCTTCGTCTGAAGCAAAGGCCACCAAGGTCGCACCGTGGCGGCGCAGGCCGCGGGCCAGCTGCGGGGTCTTCATGGCCGCAATGCCGCCGGTGACCAGCAAGGCGATGCGCCGCCCGGCCAGGCGCTGCGACACCACAGGAACGTCGTGGTCGCCCAGGGTGCTGGGGGTGGGAGCAGAAAAATCCCAGTGGAACAGGCTCATCGGTGGCTTCCTTCGGTGCGGCGGGTGGCGTGTGTGGCGTGTGTGGGGTGTGGCGCGGGCTGAGCGGGCGCGGTGCTGCGCCAGGTGTGGTCGAGCCGCGTGTTCATGGCTTCAAAGTGCCGGGGCAGAAAGCGGCTCGTCTTGCCCATTTCAGCATGGATGTGTGGGAGCACCTGGATGTCGAAGGGGTCGGTACCCTGGATGTAGGCCACCGGGTGAAAGGGACGCCCTTCGTCGAACCAGGCCGGCACCATGGCGCCCAGGTAGGGCGCCGCTTCGGTGAACAGCATGCAGCTGGGGTCGCAAAAGGATGCGTCGGCCGGGTGCCAGCGCCCGGACAGCTTCACGGCCGCAAAGTAGTGCTTGACCTGGGTGCGCATGAGCGCACGCCACGCTTCGGGCATGAGCACCCCGAGCACGCCGATGTCCAGCGGCACCTCCACAAAACCCGCCTCGATGTCGAGCGCTCGGAGCAAGGCCACCTGTAGATTCGCTTTGGTGGTGCACATGCCACTGCCGCGCGCCAGGGTGCGCGACGCTGTTTCTTGCCAGAGCCCGAAGCGGTAGGGCATGCGTTGCATGGCATGGAAAATGGCTTGGGCCGAGGCTGCAGGGCTGTCGCGCCGCAGGCTGTGCGCCAAAGCCAAGACGGCCGGGTGGCCCTGGTCACACAAGGTGGCGGGGTCGGGGAGCAACTTGGGTGGGCCGGCCGCAAGCTCATCGCCTGTGGCGGCCCGCACAGCGTCGGCCCAGGCTTCGCGCAGGCTTTTATTGGCCGGTGATCGCCAGGCGTACTGCCCGGTCTCCAGCGTCCAGACCGTGGTCGGGTCGTCCAGCGCCTGCAGCGGCTCGTGGCTGGCGGCAAAGTGGTTGCCGGGCCCATGCCACAGACCGCCGGGCGCAGCCAGTCGGCCTGCTAGCACGACGTGCACAGCACGCGGTGGGCGCGCGGCCAGCGCTTGACCGGGCAACAACTGCTGCACCGAACCGAAGCCAAAAACCTTGAGAACATGGCGCCCGAGGTGGAAACCCAGGCGCGTATCGCCAAAAGCGTTGAAAAGGCGGGCCCGCTGAGGCTCGCAAGACGGGTCAGACATGATGAAAAAGCTCCCTGAATGAAGCGTCTGGGCGCTGCTGAGCCGCTCGAAAAATGACAACACCGGCGGCGTTTTCGGGTGTTTTCCGATGTGCGTTTTTCAGGCGCGACAGATCGCCACACCATTATTCCCGGGGCATTTTGATCGGTTGAAAAACACCTGCCGATTGCGCGCAAGCCCTGTGCGCTTGTCGGACGCCCCACAGCCTCGCCGAATGAGCCTACGACCGAAGACCAGAGGTGCGCCGTTCAAACCTGGGCGCGCACTTCGGCATGGCGCCGAATCACATCCTTGAGCACCCGGTCAATTTCGCTGGTGTCGACCGGCTTGTGCAGCACGGCAACAAAGAGTGCTTCGAGCAACTCGGGTTGCACCTCGTGGGCGTGGCCGCTGATCAGCACGACCGGGGGTGCATGCTCGCTGGCCACGATACGGTGCGCCAGCCCCACCCCATCCAGTCGGGGCATGGACTGGTCGGTGAGCACCACATCAAAACGCTTGCCGGACTGTTTGAAATGGGTCCAGGCCTCCTCGCCGTCGCGGGCGCGGGTGACCAGCCAGCCCTTGCGCTCCAGCAAGGCGCTCCACGCGTGGCGCACCATCTGGTCGTCGTCCACAAAGAGAATGTGATGCCCTTCACCCGGCCCACCAGGCCCTGTGATGGGTGCCACATCCGAAGTACGCGGACTCACCGGCAAGTAAACGTGGAAACAGGCACCCTGACCGGGCTCGCTCTGAACGCCCAGACCGCCCTGGTGGCGTGCCAGAATGCCCTGCGCGACCGACAGCCCCAGCCCGGTCCCTCGTCCCTTGGGCTTGGTGGTGAAAAAGGGTTCAAACACGCGGTCAAGCAAGGCTGGCTCAATACCCGGGCCACGGTCGCACACCCTCAGCACAAGGTAGCGCCCGGGCGCCAGACTCGCCGTGCCGGGCAAAAGCGCCTGCCCGGCCGGCTGTGGCAGCTCGGCTTCTTCGAGTATGAGATCGATGCGCCCCTGGCCCTTCATCGCGTCCGACGCGTTGATCAACAAGTTGACCAGCACCTGTTGCAGCTGCGTGGCGTCGGCGTCCACCTCGTCATCGTCCACCCGGTAGTCGACCACGATGTCGCAACTCCGCGCCAGCCCCGAGGCCATCATCTGGCGCGTTTCCTCGATCAGGTTGGTCAGGTGCATGCGCCGCAATTTGGGTGCCGACTGGCGACCGAACGCGAGCAGTTGGCGCATCAGGCCGTCGGCATAGCGGGTCGCCTTGAGCGCCTGCTGAAGGGACTCCTGACTCGCATGGTCCGGGTCAGGGAGGTCTTCTGCGGCCAGACGCACCCAGCCGGTGATGGCGGCCAGCGAGTTGTTGAAATCGTGGGCAATGCCACCGGTCAGCCGGCCCAGCGCCTCGGTTTTCTGGCTCTGCATAAGCTGCATTTGCAGCACTTCCTGCCGTTCGTGGGCCACCCGCTGGGCTTGCGCGTCCTGCCGCACCCGCCCCAGCAGGCTGTTGACGCCTTGCGCCAGTCGGGTGAGCTCGTCGTTGCCGTCCTCGCGCAAGCGGCCCGACGTCAACGGCCCCGCCTGCGTCACCAGGCCCAGATCGTCGTGCAGGTGCTGCAAGCGGCGCAGCAACAAGCGATTCAGCAGAAGGACGAGAAATAGGCTGACAAAGAGACCCGCCAGCACCGCCAGACCCATGCCTTGCCAGGCGAGTGCCAGCCCCTGTTGCTGCAGCAGGCGGTCCAGTCGCAACACCAGTTCGGCCACCGGGTTGCCTTGGTGGTCCCGCAGCACGGCGTGGAGCACGTCGTGGGCGTCATCGGCCGCGAAAAGATGGAAGTCCTCGTCAACGTGATCGGGCGGTGCCAGCAGCAGGCTGGTCTGCGTCATCAGGATCTCGGAAAACTGCGCGAGTTCGGATGCGTCGAAATGTCGCACCATGACCAAAGCGCCCGTTGGGGCTTGGTCCAAGCGATCGGGGTAGTGGATCGCCACCGCCACCACGAATTCCAGCCGCCCGTCGTGCACCCGCAGGGTCTGCAAAACGGCCATAGGATCTGCCCACGACACGAGCGGGCGCGCCAGCTGGCTCAGTGATTCAAGCCGCCGGGCAGGAACCTCCACCAGCGCTTCAGCCTCTTTGCGAGCGCTGGCAAGCAGCTGACCGGCAGGGTCAAAAACCAGCACCTCCGAAATGCGCAGGTAACCCATGTTGCTCACATCGAAGTTGTCCAACATGAACGTGGGATTTCTCCCCGCCGCAAAATCCGCCGCATCGGCCCAGTGGGCGTAATCGCGCGCGGTGGCCGCCAGCGCCACCAGTTGCTGGTTAAGCACGCGCCGTGCCCGCTCGCCCTCCCGGGCTGCGCGATCGAATTGCAATTGGTCGAAAGAGCCGCCCACGATATGGCGGACCCCCAGCATGGTGCCCGCCACCGTGATCAATACGATGGCAAACACCAGCACCCAAGCCTTGTGTTGGAGCTTCATGAATGCGTGGACTATGGGCACCGG
Organism: Hydrogenophaga sp. LT287; assembly: GCF_055702805.1. NCBI lineage: Bacteria > Pseudomonadati > Pseudomonadota > Betaproteobacteria > Burkholderiales > Comamonadaceae > Hydrogenophaga > Hydrogenophaga sp. LT287. The sequence continues at coordinate 63,566 of NZ_JBVPZC010000003.1, forward strand.
GCGGGCGGCCCGGAACGACAAAACCGGCCGCAGCGTGAACAAGGCCGCAGCACGGCAGCTTTTGGGGGCTGCCAGCCGGCTTGATGTGGCGCGCCAGCGTCAGTCGAACACGATCTCGGCCCGCTGCCCGTGGGCCTGGGCCATCCAGCTGGCCAGCGCGGCGTCGGTGGGGAAAAACAGCGCGCGGTCATCCAGCTGCAGTTCGCACTGCGCACCGCTGCGCTGCAGCGCCAGGCGCACCGGCAGGCCGCGCACCAGTTCACCCTGCTCGGTCACTTCGCGCTTGGGTGGAAATTCGCGCACCAGGGTGTGCACCGCTGGCGCGGTGCCGTTCACCGCCACGCGCAGGTATTTGCCAAAACGGCAGCGGGCCGAAGCCAGGTCCCAGATTTGCTGGATCTTCAGCCGCAGGCCGCCGGAGAAGCGGTCGGGCTGGGCCACGGCCTGCACGATGATGAGCTCGTCGTCTTTGAGCAAGTTGCGGTGCAGGTTGATGAGGTTTTCGTCGGCGCTGATCTCCAGCACCGCGGTTTTGTCGTCCAGCTTGAACAGCGCCAGCTTGCCGCGCTGCCCGTTGATGACGCGGAAGTCGGTCACGATGCCGGCCAGGATCACCGGGTCGCGGCTTTCCGTCACGTCTTCCAGCGCGGTGCGGGCAAAGCGGCGCACCTCGCGCTGCACCTCGTCAAACAGGTGGCCCGAAAAGTAGAAACCCATCGCCGTTTTTTCCAGCGTGAGGCGTTCTTTCACGCCCCAGGGCGTGGTGGCCACCAGCTCGGGCTCTTGGGTGCTGGAGCCGTGGTCGTCACCGGCGCCCATCATGTCAAACAGGCCGCCCTGGTTGGCGTTGGCCACGCTGGCCGCAGCGAAGTCAAAGGCGCGCTCCACCGAGGCCAACACCTCGGCCCGGTTCAGGTGCAGCGAGTCAAACGCGCCGGCCTTGATGAGCGCTTCCACCGTGCGCTTGTTCAGGCGCGAGCGGTCAACCCGGCGGCAAAAGTCAAACAGGCTTTTGAACGGCCCGGCTTCGGCGCCGTTGGGGCCTTCGCCCCGGCCTTCGCGCGCCGCCACGATGGCTTCGATGGCCAGCTGCCCGGTGCCTTTGATGGCGCCCAGGCCGTAGCGGATCGACTTGTCGGTGATGGGCTCGAAGCGGTAAAAACCGCGGTTGACATCGGGCGCCTCAAAGGAGATGCCCATCTTGTGCGCGTCTTCCACCAGCACCTTGAGCTTGTCGGTGTCGTCCATCTCCACCGTCATGTTGGCGCAGAAGAACTCGGCGGTGTAGTGCACCTTGAGCCAGCCCGTGTGGTAGGCCAAGAGCGAGTAAGCAGCGGCGTGCGACTTGTTGAAACCGTAGCCAGCGAACTTCTCCATCAAGTCAAAAATCTCGTCGGCCTTTTCCTGGCTGATGTCGTTTTTGGCTGCGCCGGCACGGAAGATGGCGCGGTGCTCGGCCATTTCTTCGGCCTTTTTCTTGCCCATGGCGCGGCGCAGCATGTCGGCACCGCCCAGCGAATAGCCGCCCAAAATCTGCGCGGTCTGCATCACCTGTTCCTGGTAGACCATGATGCCGTATGTCTCGCTCAGCATGTCGGCCACCAGCGGGTGCGGGTACTCGATCACCTCGCGCCCGTGCTTGCGCGCTACGAAGCTGGGAATCAGGTCCATTGGGCCGGGGCGGTAGAGCGCGTTGAGCGCAATCAGGTCCTCCAAGCGGCTGGGCTTGGCGTCTTTCAGCATGCCCTGCATGCCGCGGCTTTCAAACTGGAACACGGCTTCGGTCTGGCCGCGCGAAAACAGCGCGTAAACGCGTGCATCGTCCAGCGGCACGTTTTCAAAGCAAAAATCTTCCTGGCCCTTGTGGCGCTTGGCGATGAACTCGCGCGCAATCTCCAGAATGGTCAGCGTGGCCAGGCCCAAGAAGTCGAACTTCACCAGGCCCACGGCCTCCACGTCGTCCTTGTCGTACTGGCTCACGGCCGAGTCACTGCCGGGCTGGGCATACAGCGGCGTGAAGTCGGTGAGCTTGCCCGGCGCAATCAGCACACCGCCGGCGTGCATGCCGATGTTGCGCGTCATGCCTTCGAGCTTTTGCGCCAGCTCGATCAGCGTTTTCACGTCATCTTCTTTGCTGATGCGCTCGGCCAGCACCGGCTCCATTTCAATGGCGTAGTTGTTTTTGTCGCCCTCTTTCTTGGGGTTGGGCGGGTACTGCAACGTGACCGACATGCCCGGCTTGTTCGGGATCAGTTTGGAAATACCGTCGCAAAAACCGTAGGAAAAGTCCAGCACCCGGCCCACGTCGCGAATGGCGGCGCGCGCGGCCATGGTGCCAAAGGTGGCGATCTGGCTCACGGCATCTTTGCCGTATTTGTCCTTCACATAGTCGATCACCCGGTCGCGGTTGGTCTGGCAAAAGTCAATATCGAAGTCGGGCATGGACACCCGCTCGGGGTTCAAAAACCGCTCAAACAGCAGGTTGTATTGCAGCGGGTCGAGGTCGGTGATCTTCAGCGCATAAGCCACCAGCGAGCCAGCACCCGAACCCCGGCCCGGGCCCACCGGGCAGCCGTTTTTCTTGGCCCAGTTGATGAAGTCGCCCACGATCAAAAAGTAACCGGGGAAGCCCATGTTCAAGATCGTATTGATCTCGAATTCGAGCCGCGCCACGTAGCGCGGGCGCTCGGCGTCGCGCTTGTCAGCGTCGGGGTACAGGTGCGCCAGGCGCTCTTCCAGGCCCTCAAACGACGACACCCGGAAGAACTCTTCCATCGGCATGGGCACGCCATCGATCAGCGGCGTGGGGAAGTTGGGCAGCTGCGGCTTGCCCAGCACCAGCGTGAGGTTGCAGCGCTTGGCAATTTCCAGCGTGTTGGCCACGGCCGATGGAATGTCGGCGAACAGCGCCACCATTTGCTCGGCGCTCTTGAAATACTGTTCGCGGGTGAAGCGGCGCACGCGCCGGTTGTTGCCCAAAATTTCGCCATCAGAAATGCACACCCGCGCTTCGTGCGACTCGTAGTCGTCCGGCTCGGTGAACTGCACCGGGTGCGTGGCCACCACCGGCAGGTGCAGGCGCGCGGCCAGTTGCACCGCGGCGGTCACGTGGCGCTCGTCGTCCACACGGCCAGCGCGCTGCACTTCAATGTAGAAGCGGTGGGTGAACAACCCCGCCAGCTTCAGCGCCACGTCGGCCGCGCGGTTGGCGTCGCCCTGAATCAGCGCCTGCCCCACCGGGCCGGCCTGCGCGCCCGAAAGCATGAGCAAGCCCCCATTGAGCTCTTCGAGCCATTCGCGCTGCACCAGCGCACCGCCACGGCCGTCGTTGCGCGTCCAGGCGCGGGCCAGCAGCTCGCACAGGTTCAGGTAGCCCTGCTTGTCCTGCACCAGCAGCACCACGCGCGGGGCCGCCGGCTGGTGGCTGCCGGGCATGGCGTTGGGGGTTTCTTCGGTAAAGCCTTGCAGCATCACCTCGGCGCCCAGCAAGGGCTTCACCCCGGCGCCGCGCGCGGCCTTGTAAAACTTGACGGCGCCAAACAGGTTGTTCAGATCGGTGATGGCCAGCGCGGGCTGGCGGTCAGCGGCAGCGGCGGCCACCACATCGTCGATGCGGTTGGTGCCGTCAACGACGGAAAATTCGGTGTGCAGGCGCAGGTGTATGAACATGCGGCCATTTTAGAAGGCCGGGCCTGCCGGGCTGGGCCGCTGTGGTCCCGTTTTTGCCGCCAGGCGACCGGTGGAACCATCGCAAGCGCTGGAGGACGCTCGCAAGCAGCAGCCGGCGTCAGCCCTCGTCTTTCAAAATGTGCAACACCTCGGACCGAAACTCGCGGCTGTACAGAATGGCCACCACGATCAGCGTGGCCAGCACCATGGACAGGGGCGAAATGAACCAGGCCAGTGCAGCGAACGAAAAATAGTAGGCACGCAAGCCGTCGTTGAAGGTTTCGGCGGCTGCGCCCACCATGGCTGCGGCCCGGTCGGCGTAGTGTTTGCGGTCAAATTTGCCCGAATCGAAGTCTTCTGGCGACGGCATGGCGCCAATGACCAAGGCCACGAAGGTGTAGAGCCGCATGCACCAGGAAAAGCGGAAAAAGGCGTACACAAAAATGGCCACCAGCACGAGGATCTTGAACTCGAAAACGATCAGCGTGGTGGTTTGTGCAAACGGAATTTCGCTCATCAGCTCGGTGGCTTTGTCGGTGGTGCCCAGCAGCGCAAACAAGCCACCAATGACCAGGATGGAGGTGGACGAAAAAAACGACGGCGTGTGCGACAGCGTTTGCGTGATGAGACCGTCGAGCATGCGCGGGTCGCGCGCAGTGGCCTGCGCCATCCAGTAGCCGCGGTAGCGGTTGGTGGTCTGGATCAGCGAGCCCTTTTTGCGGCCCCACACCCCGGCAAACAGCGCGTAGCCGGTCCACAACGCGAAAAAGCAGACCAGCGCCAGCCAGTCTGCCCAGGGAATGAGGCTGAAAATGTTCATGCGGCGGATGTTACTGCGCCGCTGGCACATGGCGGGGGACATGCGGGCCCCGCGCCACGGCCGGATCAGCTTTTGAACCGGGCTGCGGTGGCGGCCACGCGCTCGCCAAACAGGCGGGCGGTTTCCAGGTCGCCGGGCAGCATTTCGTTGGCGCCCGCGTCTGAGGGGCTTTGGGCCATGGCGCCGGTGAAGGAACCGACATAGTTCACATCGTTGCGCTGGGCAGCTTTGCTGTTGCTGGGCATCAGGCCGGTGCCCACCCAAATGCCGCTGTGCTGCATGGCCAGGGTAAACAGGTAGTGCAGCGTGGAGTGCTTATCGCCGTTCATGGTGGCGCTGTTGGTGAAGCCGGCAAACACCTTGTCTTTCCATTGCTGGCTGAACCAGGGCTTGCTGGACGCGTCGGCAAACTTTTTGAACTGCCAGCTCACGGTGCCCATGTAGGTGGGCGAGCCCATGATGATCGCGTCGGCCGCATTCAGCGCTTCCCAGCCGCCTTCGGGCAGGTTGCCGTCCGCGTCAATCGCCAGCAACTCGGCGTTGGCGCCGTCCGCCACCGACTGCGCCATGCGCTGGGTATGGCCATAGCCGGAATGAAAAACCACAACCACTTTTGTCATTGGGAAAACTCCTGGGTAAAGGCGCCGAGGCGCGGGAATGGACAGAGGAAAAGGGAAGAATCAGGCGGCCAGGTCAAACACCAGCACTTCGGCGTCGTCTCCCTGAGCCAGGGTGAGCACGCTTTCACCACCCAGCACTGCGGCGTCACCACCCTGCAGGCGCTCGCCGTTGACCAGCAGTGAGCCGCGCACCAGGTGCACGTAGGCCTTGCGCGTTGGATTCAGGCTCAGTTCTGCGGTCTCTGCACCGTCCAGCAGCCCAGCGTACAGCGACGCATCTGCGTTGATGTGCACAGAGCCCTGCGCCCCGCCGTTGGAGGCCACCAACCGGAGCTGGCCCCGTTTTTCGTCGTCGGCAAAGCTCTTTTGCTCGTAGCCGGGGTCGATACCGGTCACGTTGGGCTCGATCCAGATCTGCAAAAAGTGCGTTGTCTGGTCGGGCGCATGGTTGAACTCGCTGTGGCGCACACCGCTGCCCGCGCTCATGCGCTGCACATCGCCCGGCGGGATGCCTTTGACGTTGCCCATGCTGTCTTTGTGCGCCAAGTTGCCCTGCAGCACATAGCTGATGATTTCCATGTCGCGGTGGCCGTGGGTGCCGAAGCCGGTGCCTGGCGCAATGCGGTCCTCGTTGATCACGCGCAGGTTGCCCCAACCCATCCAGGCCGGGTCAAAGTACTCGGCAAAAGAAAAAGAGTGAAAGCTTTTGAGCCAACCGTGGTCGGCAAAGCCGCGGGCTTCAGAGCGTCGAATTTGCATCATCGGAGGGTCCTTTTCGTCGGGTTTGGGCCTCAACCGCGGGGGTTGTGCGCCGGAATGCCTTCATTGTCGGCAGCGCACACGGCGTTTGGTTTGCACGGTTTTGATGGCATCATTCAATTCAATTGAACACTTAACCGCTTTACACCATGGCCTCTCACACGCCGCGTGCCGCACTGTCGCCCGAAAACCTGGGCTTGCTGGAGGCCGTGGCGCGGCTCGGCAGCATGGCCGCTGCCGCCCGCGAACTGGGCATGGTGCCCAGCGCCCTGACTTACCGCATCCGCCAGATTGAAGACGCGCTGGACGTGTTGCTGTTTGACCGCAGCGCGCGCCGCGCCCAGCTCACGCCCGCGGGGGCCGAGTTGCTGCGCTCGGGCCAGTACCTGCTGAACGAACTGGACGCCGTGGCCCAACGTGTCAAGCGCGTGGCCACCGGCTGGGAACCGCAAATCACCATTGCGGCCGACGCCATCATTGCCCGCGCCACGCTGTTTGAACTGTGTGAGGCTTTTTACGCCGAGGCCGCGCCGACCCGCCTGAAACTGCGTGCCGAAACGCTTTCAGGCACCCTGGAAGCCTTGCAAAGCGGCCAGGCCGACCTGGCGCTGGGCGTGCCCGGCGAGCTGGCCCAGACCGACATTCAAACCGCCCCCCTGGGTTCGCTGGACTTTGTGTTTGCGGTGGCGCCCCACCACCCGCTGGCCAAGGCCAGCCACACCCTGTGCGACGAGGAGCTGCGCGGGCACCGCGCGGTGGCCGTGGCCGACAGCACGCAGCGGGGCAGCGGCATCACGCACAACCTGCAGCCCGGCCAGGACGTGCTCACCGTGCCCACCATGCAGCACAAACTGGAAGCGCAACTGCGCGGCCTGGGCGCGGGCTTTTTGCCGCTGCCGCTCGCGCTGCCGTTCATCAACGCCGGGCGGTTGGTGGTGAAAGCGGTGCAGCGGCCCAACCGCGTCATTCACCTGGCCTACGCCTGGCGCCAGCCCCGCACCGCAGGCGACACCGGCCGCGCGCTGCGCTGGTGGCTGGAGCGGCTGCAACACCCCACCACCCGGGCCGCCCTGCTCAACAACCACCACCAGATTTGATGCAACCCGGCTTCATGGCAGCAAACAGGCTGCTACAGTCAACTTCGAGACCACCCCAAAACCCAACGCGCCAAGAGACATGACCACAGCCAAAAAAACCCGCGCCCCAGCCTTGTCCAAAAGCAAACCCGCCAGCAAAACAGCGCCGAATAAGGCCACAAAATCCGCGCCAGCCCAGCTGCATTTCGCGGTGGTAGGTGCCGGCATGGCGGGTGTGGCCTGCGCCCGCACGCTGGTGCAGGCGGGTCACCGCGTCACCCTGTTTGAAAAGAGCCGCGGACTGGGCGGACGCATGTCCACCCGCCAAACCGAGTTTGGCGGTTTTGACCACGGTACCCAGTATTTCACCGTGCGCGACAAGCGCTTTGCAAAAGCCCTGCTCACCGCACAGACGGTGGTGCGACCCTGGAGCGCCAACACCGTGCGCGTGCTCGACGACAAAGGCCGTGTGCTGGCCAGCGCGCCCCCACCCACCGAACCCCACTTTGTGGCCAAGCCCGGCATGAACGCACTGGTGAAATACTGGGCCGAGCCACTGGTGCAACCCGAATTGCACGGCCACCTGGCCGCCAGCACCCTCACCGGCACGCGCGTGACCCACATCGAACGCGATGCCCTGCACCCCCAACAATGGCAGCTGCGCGTTGAAGACACCGACGGCGGCCTGCATGTGCACGGCGGTTTTGACCGCATCGTGCTGGCCATGCCGCACCTGCAAACGCACGACCTGCTCCTGGCCTCGGGCCACTCACCCGAGCTGCGCCACGAACTCGATGCCGTGCAGGTTGCACCCTGCTGGACGCTGATGGTGGCCTACCCCAACGCCATGCAGCCGGGCCTGCCGCACCTGGGGCCGCAGTGGAATGCCGCCCGCAGCGTGCACCACCGCATCAGCTGGCTGGCGCGCGAGAGCAGCAAACCGGGCCGCGGCCCCATTGAGCGCTGGACCGTGCAGGCCAGCCCCGCCTGGTCGGTCAAACACCTGGAAGACGACGCCGAGCGCGTCAAGGCCAAGCTGCTCAAGGGCTTCGCCGAAATCACCGGCATTCGCGCCACACCCACCCATGCCGAGGTGCACCGCTGGCGCTTCGCCCAAACCCAGCAACCGCTGGGCCGCCCGTTCATCTACGACAAAGCGCTGGGCATAGGCCTGTGCGGAGACTGGTGCCTGGGCCACCGGGTGGAAGACGCGTTTGTGTCTGGCCTTGAGCTGGCGCTGGCGATGGTGTGAAGTAGCCCCCCTGCGTCGCTTCGCGCCTTCCCCCCAGGGGGACCACGCTGGCGACCGGGCGAAGCCCGATCCGCGGCGTGCGCTGACACAGACACGCGCTCCGGAGACCTGGTTTGTCGACATCAACTTGTTACCGGGGGCGCTTCGCCCCCTCCCCCACCGGCCCGCTGCACGCGGGCTCGCTGGTGGCGGCCCTCGCCAGCTGGCTGGATGCGCGCGCGCACGGCGGCACCTGGCTGGTGCGCATCGAAGACGTGGACACACCTCGCTGCGTGCCCGGCGCGAGCGAAAGCATCCTGCAGCAGCTCGCCACGTGCGGCCTGGTCAGCGACGAGCCTGTGGTGTGGCAGTCGCAACGCGGCGCACGCTACCAACAGGCGTTGGACCAACTCATCGCCAGCGGCCACGCCTACCCCTGCGGCTGTTCGCGCAAAGACATTGAAGCAGCTTTGCAAAGCCAGGGGCTGAGCCGAGAGCGCCACCAGGCCGCCGTCTACCCCGGCACCTGCCGGCCCGAGCGCGGAGGCTTGCAGGGCAAACCAGCCCGTGCCTGGCGTTTTGCCCTGGACCTGGCCCGCGCCGACGTGCGCTGGGTCGACCGGCGACTGGGCCCCCAAGTACAAAACGTGGCCACCGCTGTCGGCGACTTTGTGCTGAAACGCGCCGATGGCCTGTGGGCCTACCAGCTTGCCGTGGTGGTGGACGACGCCGCGCAGGGCATCACGCATGTGGTGCGCGGCGAAGACCTGGCCCACAACACCCCGCGCCAAATCTTGTTGCAGCGGGCGCTGGCCGTGCCCACGCCCGCCCACCTGCACACGCCCCTGGTGCTGGGCGCCAACGGCGAAAAGCTCAGCAAACAAAACGGCGCACAGGCGCTGGACCTGAGCGACCCGCTGGCCGCGCTGAACCAGGCCGCAGCAAGCCTGGCCTTGCCTGTGGCCGCCCGGAGCCTGTCCGAAGCGCTCGCACTGTGGAAGCAGGCCTGGCCCTACCGCAGCGCTGCCAGGGGCTGATGACTGGGCACCCGCCACCAAGCCGCCCCACCCCGGCGCCTACAATCGGCCACCCCACCCAGCCCCGATTTTTCTGCCCAGTCATGACCTCAGAACCACAGCCCAGCCCAAGCGACACGGACACCCAAACCGCCGCACCCGACACCGCCACGGCAAAGGTGAAGAAGCCCCTGCCCGAAGGTGTGCCGTTCATGCGCGTCATCAAAAGCTACGTGTTGCGCGCTGGGCGCACCGGCCCGGGGCAGCAACGCGCCTACGAGCAGTTCGGCCCACGCTTTTTGCGGAACTACGCGCCCGCCCCGCTGGACGTGGCCGCGGCTTTTGGCCGCACCGCGCCCGTGGTGATGGAAATTGGCTTTGGCATGGGCGGCGCCACGGCGCAGATTGCCCAAGCCCGCCCGCAAGACAACTTCATTTGCTGCGAAGTACACGAACCCGGCGTGGGTGCGCTGCTCAAGCTCTGCGGTGAAGGCGGTCTTGAAAACATCCGGATCTTCCGCCACGACGCGGTGGAAGTGCTCGACCACATGCTGCCCGAAGGCAGCCTGGACGGGGTGCATGTGTTCTTCCCCGACCCCTGGCACAAGACCAAACACAACAAGCGCCGGCTGATCCAGACGCCGTTTGTGAACCGCCTGGCGCGCCACCTCAAACCCGGCGGCTACATCCACCTGGCGACCGACTGGGAACCCTATGCCCAGCAAATGCTGGAGGTGCTGAGCGCCGAGCCGCTGTTGCAAAACACCGCCACCGACCCGGCGTTGGGTGGCTACGTGCCCAAGCCCGATTACCGCCCGCTCACCAAATTTGAAAACCGCGGCCTGAAACTCGGCCACGGGGTGTGGGATCTGGTGTTCAAGCGGGTCTGAAGCTGCCCCCCGGGGGGCTGGCACTCATTCGGCGGGTGTGTCGCTGCCCAGCACCACATCGGCGGTCTTGCCAATGACCTTGCCGCCGATCTTGGCGGTGCCCACCGCAGCGTCCACAGCCAACCCGCCCACACCGACCACGGCAGAGGCGGCCAGATCGGCCACCGCGATCACCGCACAGCCACTCAGGGCCAGACTGCTCAACACCAGTGCGGCAAGCGCCAAGGCCCGACGCGGCTGGGCAGACAATCGGGTGCAGGGCGTGGCGGTTGGTTTCAAAGCGGCTTTCAAAGCGGGTCCTGTCGGCATGTCAATGCAGCGCCGGCCCAATTGCCCGCGCGAAGCGGCCGAGAATACCCGTTTTGCCCCGCCACGGCGTCACCACACGTTTCACACGCTCTCAACGGTTACCGGCTTCGTTCCTATGTCACGCTCCACCCGCCACCCGCAGATTCCCGCCCGACAGGGCGTGTCGGCCAGTTGCGTGGCGCTGCCCGCCATGCCACCGGGGGCAATGCCCTGGGCCAACACGCTGGACTTTCTGGACCAACGGCTGCCCAAGGTGGGGCGAGCCGTATGGGCCGCCCGGCTGGCCAACGGCGATGTGCTGGATGAAAGCGCCCACCCCATCGCGCCCGATACGCCCTACCGGGGCGGCACGCGGCTTTTTTACTACCGCGACGTGCCCGACGAGGTGGTCGTGCCATTTGAAGCGTCGGTGATTTACCAGGACGCGCATCTGGTGGTGGCCGACAAGCCGCACTTCTTGCCCGTGACACCAGGCGGGCACTTTCTGCAGCAAACCCTGCTGGTGCGCCTGCAACGCAAGCTGGGGTTGCCGCAGTTGGCACCGCTGCACCGCATCGACCGCGAAACCGCTGGGCTGGTGCTGTTTGCGGTGAACCCGGACGAACGTGGCGCCTACCACACGCTCTTCAGCGGGCGAACCATGCACAAAACCTATGAAGCCATTGCACCGGCCACCGACGCCCTGACATGGCCGCACACGCGCTGCAGCCGCATCGTGGAGCATCCGACCGATTTTTTTCGCATGAACGAGGTGGCCGGCGAATCGAACAGCGAGACAGGCATCGATGTGCTGGAGCGGTGCGGTGACTGGGCGCGCTATGCGCTGAAACCCGTGAGCGGCAAGCGCCACCAGTTGCGGGTGCACATGAACGCACTGGGTCTGCCCATCGTGGGCGACCAGCTGTACCCGGACGTGCTGCACGCGCCCGACGATGTGGAAGATTTTTCAGCGCCACTGCGCCTGCTGGCCAAGGGCATGGCTTTTACCGACCCGGTGACTGGCGAGGCGCGGCGGTTTGAAAGCGGGCTGAGCCTGCACTGGCCCAGCCCGTAGCCGAGCCAACGCATATGCCAGGTGCCCGCGGATCCGGCACCGCCGGTCCGCCAGGCACGCCCCCCTGGGGGGGTAACGCCGCAGGCGGCGCGGGGAGGTTACAGCCTCTCAGCCACCCAGGACTGCACAGAAGCCAGCGCCTTGGGCAGATTGGCTGCATCGGTGCCGCCGGCCATGGCCATGTCGGGCTTGCCGCCACCTTTGCCGCCCACCTGTTGGGCCACAAAGTTCACCAGCTCGCCGGCTTTCACCTTGGCCATCACGTCGGCCGTCACACCCGCTGCGATCTGCACTTTGGCACCGTCCACCGCAGCCAGCACGATGGCTGCCGACTTGAGCTTGTCTTTCAGCTTGTCCATAGTTTCGCGCAGGGCCTTGGCGTCGGCCCCGGCCAGCACCGCCGCCAGCACCTTGATGCCATGGACGTCCACGGCCTGGTTCACCAGCTCATCGCCCTGGGCAGAAGCCAGACGGCTCTTGAGCGCGTTCATTTCTTTTTCCAGATCGCGCATCTGGTCCAGCAGCGCACCCACGCGCGCCGGCACTTCGCCTGGCGTGACCTTGAGCGTGCCGGCCACACCGCCCAGCGTCGCTTCCATGCCTTGCACATAGTTCAGCGCGTTCAGGCCCGTCACCGCTTCCACGCGCCGCACGCCAGCGGCCACACCACCTTCGGCGGTGATGGTGAAGAAGCCAATGTCACCCGTGGCACTCACGTGCGTGCCGCCGCACAGTTCGCGGCTGGAGCCGATGTCAAGCACGCGAACGGTTTCGCCGTACTTCTCGCCAAACAGCATCATGGCGCCGGTTTTTTGCGCTGACTCGATGTCCATCACACGCGCCTGCGTGGCCGCGTTGGCCACGATCTCGGCGTTCACGCGCTGCTCGATGTCGCGAATCTGCGCGTCCGTCACCGGGGCGTTGTGGGTGAAGTCAAAACGCGTCTTGTCGGCATCCACCAAACTGCCCTTTTGCTGCACATGGGTGCCCAGCACCTCGCGCAGCGCCTTGTGCATCAGGTGCGTCACCGAGTGGTTGCGCATGGTGGCTGCGCGCTGCGCCAGGTTGACGCTGGCGTTCACCGTGTCGCCCACGGCGAGCGTGCCCTGTGCCATCTCACCGTGGTGACCAAACACATCCGACTTGATCTTCTGCGTGTCGCCCACGGCAAACGTGGCAGAGCCGCTGGTGATCACACCCTCGTCGCCCACCTGGCCGCCGCTCTCGGCGTAAAACGGCGTGGTGTCCAGCACCACAACGCCCTGCTGACCGGCCTTGAGTTCGGCCACGGGCGTGCCGTCCAGGTACAGCGCCACCACCTTGGCCGGGGCTTCGAGCTTCTCGTAGCCCACGAAGGTGTTGCCCGCACCGGTGTACTCCAGCGCCTTGTCCATCTTGAACTTGCCCGCCGCACGGCCCTTGGCCTTCTGCGCTTCCATGGCGGCATGGAAGCCGGCTTCGTCCACCGTCAGACCGCGCTCGCGGCACACGTCGCCCGACAAATCGAGTGGAAAGCCGTAGGTGTCGTGCAGCTTGAAAGCCACGTCGCCCGGCAGCACTTTGGCGTCGCCCGCCAGAGCCGCATCCAAAATTTCCATGCCGTTGGCCAGCGTTTCGTAAAAGCGCTCTTCTTCAGCTTTCAGCACCTCGGTGATGCGCTGCGCCTGATTCGCCATGTTCGGGTAGGCCTCGCCCATCACCGCCACCAGATCGGGCACCAGCTTGTGGAAAAACGGCGTCTTCTGGCCCAGCTTGTAGCCGTGTCGGATGGCACGGCGCACGATGCGGCGCTGCACATAGCCACGGCCTTCGTTCGACGGAATCACGCCGTCGCTGATCAGGAACGACGTGGCGCGGATGTGGTCAGCGATCACCTTGAGCGACGGGTTCGAGAGGTCGGCGGTGCCGGTCTCGCGGCCGGCGGCTTTGATCAGCGCTTCAAAAATGTCGATCTCGTAGTTGCTGTGCACGTGCTGAAGGATGGCAGCCAGGCGCTCCAAGCCCATGCCGGTGTCCACGCAAGGCGCGGGCAGCGGCGTCACGGCGCCGGTCTCGTCCATGTTGAACTGCATGAACACGTTGTTCCAGATTTCGATGAAACGGTCGCCGTCTTCGTCCGGGCTGCCCGGAGGGCCGCCAGGAATGTGGTCGCCGTGGTCGTAAAAAATCTCGCTGCACGGGCCGCACGGGCCGGTGTCGGCCATCATCCAGAAGTTGTCGCTCTTGTAGCGGCCACCCTTGTTGTCACCAATGCGGATCACACGCTCGGGTGGCAGGCCAATTTCCTTGGTCCAGATGTCGTAGGCCTCGTCGTCCTCTTCGTACACCGTGGCCAGCAGTTTTTCCTTGGGCAGCTTGTACACCTCGGTCAGCAGCTCCCAGGCCCACTTCAGCGATTCGCGCTTGAAATAGTCGCCAAACGACCAGTTGCCCAGCATTTCAAAGAAGGTGTGGTGGCGCGCGGTGTAGCCCACGTTTTCCAGGTCGTTGTGTTTGCCGCCAGCGCGCAGGCAGGCCTGGACGGACGCGGCGCGCACGTAATTGCGCTTGTCGGTGCCCAGGAACACGTCCTTGAACTGGACCATGCCCGAGTTGGTGAACATGAGCGTGGGGTCGTTGCCCGGCACCAGCGGGCTGGACGCCACCACGGTGTGGCCCTTGGAGGCGAAGAAGTCCAGAAAGGTCTTGCGGATGTCGGCGACGGAGGCTGGGCTGTTCATGGTGGCCTTGTGGGGTTTCAGTTGCGACGGATGGCGTGGCGCTCACTGCGCCAAACCTTGTATTTTCCAACACTTCTGAGGCACGGCTCTGGCGACCTCCATTTGGCTTGCATCGGCCACTTTGGTACCCACGGACAAGTCACCGGCGGCACTGGCGGGCGGGCGTCAAAAGACTATGCTTGTGGGTTACTGAAAGGCCAACCGCCCGCCACCCTTTGCCGAACAATCGGAGACACCCCATGGACATGAAGACCTCCCCCCTGGCCCTGCTGAAGGACCCGACCCTGCTGAAGACCGACGCGCTGATCAACGGCGAGTGGGTGAAGGGCAGCAGCCGTTTTGACGTGATCGACCCCGCCACCGGCCAAAAACTGGCCGACGTGGCCAACCTCGGCCCTGCCGAAGCCGAAAAGGCGATTGCCGCGGCCAACGCCGCCTGGGCCGGCTGGAAGGGCAAAACCGCCAAAGAGCGCAGCATCATCCTGCGCAAGTGGTACGACCTGCTGATGGCCAACCAGGACGACCTCGGCCGCATCATGACCGCCGAGCAGGGCAAGCCGCTGCCCGAGGCCAAGGGCGAAGTGGCCTACGGCGCCAGCTTCGTCGAGTGGTTTGCCGAAGAAGCCAAGCGCGTCAACGGTGAGACGCTGCCGCAGTTCGACAACAACCGCCGCCTGATGGTGCTCAAGCAGCCCATCGGCGTGTGCGCCGCCATCACGCCCTGGAACTTCCCGCTCGCCATGATCACGCGCAAGGTCGCACCCGCGCTGGCCGCCGGCTGCCCGGTCATCATCAAGCCGGCCGAGCTGACACCGCTGACGGCGCTGGCCGCTGCCGAGCTGGCTATTCGCGCCGGCATTCCGGCCGGTGTACTCAACATAATCACGGCCGACGCCGACAACTCCATTGCCGTGGGCAAGGTGATTTGCGCCAGCGACGTGGTGCGCCACATCAGCTTCACCGGCTCCACCGAAGTCGGCCGCATTTTGATGGCACAAAGCGCGCCCACGGTCAAAAAAATGTCGCTGGAACTCGGCGGCAACGCGCCCTTTATCGTGTTCAACGACGCCGACATCGACTCTGCCGTGGAAGGCGCTTTTGCCAGCAAATACCGCAACGCCGGCCAAACCTGCGTGTGCTCCAACCGCCTGTATGTGCAGAGCGGCGTGTACGACGAGTTCGTCAACAAGTTCGCCGCCAAGGTGAAAACGGCCAAGGTCGGCAACGGCTTTGAAGACGGTGTGAACCAAGGCCCGCTGATTGAAGAAGCCGCGCTGGTAAAGGTGCAGCGCCATGTGGACGACGCCGTAGCCAAGGGCGC
The DNA here is from genome assembly GCF_055702805.1 of Hydrogenophaga sp. LT287. Taxonomy (NCBI): domain Bacteria; kingdom Pseudomonadati; phylum Pseudomonadota; class Betaproteobacteria; order Burkholderiales; family Comamonadaceae; genus Hydrogenophaga; species Hydrogenophaga sp. LT287. The sequence goes on from NZ_JBVPZC010000003.1 coordinate 79,051, forward strand.
TCGCGTGGTGGCTGGCGGCAAGCGCCTGGCGGGCCAGTTTTTTGAGCCCACCGTGGTGGCCGACGCCACCGCCGACATGCTGTGCGCCAAGGAAGAAACCTTTGGCCCGTTCGCCCCCATCTTCAAGTTCGAGACCGAGCAAGAAGCCGTGGACGCTGCCAACAATACCGAGTTTGGCCTGGCCAGCTACTTTTACAGCCGCGACATCGGCCGCATCTACCGCGTGGCCGAAGCACTGGAATACGGCATGGTCGGCATCAACGTGGGTATTTTGGCCACCGAACACGTGCCGTTTGGCGGCGTGAAGCAGTCGGGCCTGGGCCGCGAAGGTTCGCACCACGGCATGGACGACTATGTGGAGATCAAGTACCTCTGCCTCGGCGACATCTTGAAATGAACAGCTTGCCCAGCGCAACCCACAGCCGGCGCTCGTGGCTGGTGCTCGCACTGGCCGCTAGCCTGAACGCCTGCGCCAGCCTGGCCCCTGGCGACCCACCGCGTGTCGATGTGGTGGGCGTCGAGCCCCTGGCGGGACAAGGCATGGAAGTACGCCTGCTGGTGAAGCTGCGCGTGATCAACCCCAACGACAGCGCCATCGACTACGACGGCCTGTTTGTGGAAATAGACGTGCGCGGCAAGTCGTTTGCCAGCGGCGTGAGCAACGCACGGGGGACCGTGCCGCGCTTTGGTGAAGCCCTGTTGACCGTGCCCGTCACCGTGCCCGCTCTGGCCATGCTGCGCCAAGCCCTGGGCATGGCGCAAGGCGACCGCTCGCCCATCACCTACGCCATCAACGGCAAACTGTCTGGGCTGCAGTGGCGCAGCCTGCGTTTCAGCTCAACGGGCGAGTTCAAACTGCCCGAATAAGCCGCCTGAGCGAGCCGCCCGGCCAACCAGGGCCAAGCGCCATCAATTCACCGCTTTCCAGCTGCCATCGGGCTGGCGGCAGGCGGTGCCGTACACCGTCTCGGTCTTGCCACCAATCAACGCCCGCACCGTGTATTCGCGGCAAGGGCCGGTGGCGGTGTCGTAGGTGCGCGTGGGCACCACCACATACTGGTTGCGCGTGTCAGGGTTCACCCAGCTCGACGGCACATCGGTGCGCACCGTCTCCAGCGCGTGTGCGGTCTTGAGGCGATCGGTAGCGTCCATCGACCGCCCGATGTTGCCGCCAATGCTGGCACCAATCACCGTGCCCACAATAGTGGCCGCCGTGCGGCCTGAGCCCTGCCCCACCTGCGCCCCCAGCAGGCCGCCCAAAATGCCGCCCACCACCATGCCGCTCTGCTCCTGGGCGGCCGGCGCCGCGCAACCCGCCAGCAACACCACCACCAACGAACCTGCACACACCTTTTTAAAGCCTTGCATCTAAAACTCCCGAAATTGAAAAAAGCCACCATTCGGCGGGCAAGCCAACGGGGATGCAGGTCTGCAGCCACCTCAACAGCAGCCCACAGCCCAACCCCGTCACCAGCACCCACCAGCCTCGTAAAAAGTGTAGGCAGCCTGCGCCGGCAGCCATTGAGCGCACGCAACGCGCAACCGCATGCAACCCACAGAGGCCGGTAGCGCGCTCGGGTATGATTCGGCCCACCGCGGGTGTAGCTCAATGGCAGAGCTGTTGCTTCCCAAGCAACTGACGAGGGTTCGATTCCCTTCACCCGCTCCATTTATGACCGTCATAAGCCGTCATAAACAGCCAAAAATCCAACAAAATCAAATACTTACGGCACTTCAAGCCGTCAAGTTGCGTCACAAGCAGCCATTGCAGCGCCGCTAATTTGGGGGTACAAACTGGGGGAACAGGGCAAATTTGCCCCATTTTCCAGAGGATTGTTCCCCCATGTTGACCGAAATCGCCTGCAAAGCCGCCACCTGTCCTGACGACAAGCCACGGGTGCGCCTCACCGATGCGGGTGGTCTGTACCTGGAAGTGACGCCCAACGGCGCAAAGCGCTGGTTCTGGAAATATCGGTTTGATGCCAAGGAAAAACGGCTTTCTTTGGGCAGCTATCCCGCTGTGAAGCTGAAAGAGGCACGCCTGAACCGGGATGACGCCCGCAAACTGCTTTCTCAAGGAAACGACCCGGTACAGCGCCGCAAGATCGAAAAGGCAACCGCCCGCGTCAACTCAGGCACGACATACGAGAAGGTGGCCAGAGAATTCCACGCGCTGAAAGTCAAGGAATGGAGTGAAGCCCACTTCACAAAGTGGTTGCGACTGCAAGAGACAAACCTCTTTCCATGGATCGGGCCGCTCCCGATAGCCGACATAACGGCCCCACTTTTGCTGGAGACACTGCGCCGCGTGGAAGCCCGTGGCAAGAACGAAACCGCCCATTCATTGCGCCAGTACGCCGGGCAAGTGTTCCGCTACGGCATGGCAACCGGGCGATGCACCCAAGACCCTGCGCACGCGCTGCGTGGAGCTCTGCAGGCTGTCATTGTCAAACACATGGCCGCTGTGTTGGAGCCCAAGCAAGCTGGCGAACTGTTGCGCGCTATCGATGCCTATCAGGGCCACCCAACAACACGCGAGGCGCTGGTTTTGAGCGCCCTGCTCTTTCAGCGCCCCGGCAACATTCGACAGATGGAATGGGCGTGGGTTGACCTGGATGGGGGAATGCTGACCATTCCAGCCGCTTCAATGAAACGCACCGTTCAAGGAAAACGTACCGGCAAGCCCCACCTGGTTCCCCTGGCGCCTCAGGCCGTCGAATCCCTCAAGCGGATGCACATTCTGTCGGGCGCTGGTCGCTACGTGTTCCCCAGCCTGCTAACTGGCGAGCGCCCCATGAGCGACAACACCGTGAACACAGCGCTCCGGCGAATGGGATACACCAACAGCGAAATGACGGCTCACGGCTTCAGGGCGATGGCCCGCACGATCCTGGGTGAGCACCTGGAGACCGATCCCGAGGTGATCGAGGCACAGCTGGCACACGGTAAATCGGGACCGCTGGGCATGGCCTATGACCGGACCACCTACCTAGCACAGCGGCGCCAAATGATGAAGGATTGGGCCGACTACCTGGACAAGCTGCGTGCGGGTGCCCAGATCATCCCGATCCGCGCATAAAAACCGCCAAGCCCAGCGGCGGTTTTTGCTGGGCAAAAAAAAGGCGGCGGGGCAGGTGTTACGACCACCCTCCCCGCCTGACCACCATCAAAACGGAGCTTTGAAAATGGCTGACGCAACTGTAAACACAAACACACCCGCCCAGAAACCGCTCACTTTAGAGCCCGCTTGTGTTGAGCTTTTGACCAACGCAACTTACGAAATCGAGCAGTTGACTCGCATACTTGGGACGCTTGTCGAGGACGATGACAATTGCCTTATCCGGCGGTCTGTTGCCGTGCGTATCCACGATCTGAACCGTGTTGTTCAATGGGCTCTCGCTGATGATCTCTTCAGCATGAAGGAGGCCAAAACCACTGTTTACGGCCCCGCGTGGTGGGGGAACGTGTAATGCGAAACGCCGAAAGCGCAAACGATGCCCCCTACTGGCCAGCGTGCGTGCGTGAGCCTGGTTTTCTTCCGTGGCTGTCCCGGCTTGTAGCTATTGCGAACAGCACCCAGCCCAACACGCCCACCCACTCCCTGGTTTGCATGGCTCGGAAGCAAGGGGCCGCGCCTCCCGAGTGGGTTCAGGCCGCTCAGTTCCTGGGGCAGCAAGTCCAGAAGGGTTGAGAGTTTTGCCACGTCTAGCCCCTGGCTGATCCCCGAGGGCGAAAAGCCGGAATCCTTCACCGGCCTGGCGCTGGCACCTTATGAAGGCCGCACCTGGAAGGGGCGCGATGAATTTACCCGATTGGGCAGAGCGTGCCATTGCACACTTCAAGCCCCAAAACTCATTCAGAGGCGATGCGCCGAACCCTGAAAGGTTGCAGCAATGGGAGGCATTTAGCGGGCGCTTCACACACCGCTGGGACGAGCTGAAACCTGAAAGGTGGAACGTCCCAGAGGACCACCCGAGCTATGCACACCTGCGCCAGAATTACCTATACCCACCGGCTGAATACGTTCGGCAGGGCATTCTTGAGTGCGCCATTGAATCGGCCTGGGAGATGGGCGCGAACAAGAAACCTTCTCGTGTTGTTGATGCGGTGCACAACCTGGACCGCTTGAACGAGGAAATTTCTAAGAGCGCCAAGCTGCTGGCCGCGCTTTTTCGTGAGCGCGAACAGTTGCTGACGGATTACGGCTTGAGCGACCGACCAAAAGAAACCGAGGAAGGTTTTCCAGACCCATTCAGGCTACTGGGTGCGCTGGAGATTGCGCTGACAGCGGACCGAGAGAGGGAGGGTCGCTCCATGGATAGCGAAGAGATAAGCAGTTTTTTTGCAGTAATCGCCACCAGCGGCGCAACCCCAGCACCGGAATGGCCCGTCGTGTTAGACGAGGTGGCGCAGCGCTTGCCGCGCACCGTCACTTCAATGGAGGCCGCCGACATAGCCACGATGGGCAGTCGGACGAACAAAAGCGCGTGGTCCCCGTGGGCGCTACGGTTGGTCGCTCGCCTGGGTGATTGGGCCGGCAATGGTTTGCCGCATGGATTCTTTCTTACTTGCCTGACACACGATCAGCTTGCGACACTGGCGATGGTCTCCGTCGACGCGCCGGCGGGCGCTTATTCCGGGCCGCAGATGCGGGAGCTGATCAAGCGCCACCGCTTGCGCTCAGTAAGGTAAAACGATTCGAAGGGCTGCAACGCATCGAATCGTTGTAGCGCATTTTTTCACCTCCTTTGACACTGAACCATGTTCATTCAAGAGGTGCAATATGCAGCCACAAACCAACAAGCCCAGCCGGCAACACCGGCAAACCGTAGCCGCAGCTCAGAACCCCGATGCGCGGCTGAAAATTCAAACCGTCATTGAACTGACTGGCCTGTCAGAGTCCTCAATCAGGCGCAAAGTGGCTGCAGGCATCATGCCCGCGCCTATCAAGGACGGGATTCGATGCACTCGCTGGGTGGCATCGGATGTGACCGCCTGGCTTCGTTCGCACGGGGGTGCATCCTGATGCAACCATGCAAAGAAAAAGCCGCCGGGGTGCTGGACACACCCACGGCAGCTATCGAAACAAATCACCGCCAAATTGTAGAGCTGCAACCGTTGGACCGCAAGACGTTCGACGCACTGCGAGCAAGGTTCGCCAAGCGCGGCTATCAGCTGCACCGGGTATACCGGGCACACGATGGGCGTGCGACTTACCACGCACGCCGCTGGGCTCAAACACGGGTATTCAGCCACCCACACGACCTGTCGGCATTTTTGGCCGTGGTGGAGGGCTTGCCTCTATGAGCTTCGACCGAAACCTACTCCGCGAGCCTGTCACCTATTTTGAGGAGCTGGGGCACAAGCTGACCGGGCCATCCCGTGCGAAGTGGAAAACCACGAACTGCGCCTTCCACGGCGGCAGTGATTCGATGCGCGTGAACACCGTTACCGGCGCCTGGGTGTGCATGTCTTGCGGCGCTAAGGGTGGCGATGTACTGGCCTACGTAATGCAGAGCGATGGCCTGGAATTTGTCGAGGCTGCGAAGGCGCTGGGCGCCTGGGTTGATGACGGCAAACCGCAGGCAAACCACAAGCCCGCGCCGCTGTCACCACGCAGTGCGCTCGAGGTGCTGGGCTTTGAAGCGACCGTGTGCGCGGTGGCTGCTGGCAACCTTGGGCGCGGTGTTGCGCTCAGTGATGTTGACCTGGCGAGGCTGCTGGTTTGCGCCAGCCGCATCACAAGACTGGTGGAGGCGTTCACATGAAAACACCAGCTCAATACAACCACCTGGCCGCAGGCCTTGACGCAGAAATCGGGCAGACACACGGGCGCGGCTGGCCAGAGTTCGAGGATGTGGTGCACAGCGAGGCCCAAGCGCCACCAGGCGGGCGCGAAGCACAAAGCGCAAGCAAGGGCAGCGGCAAGCCTGAAAAGCCGCCCATAGACCCGCTGGAAGCCCTGAGTAACTTTGCAGTTAACGAAGAAATGGTACGAGAAATGGAAGCCTCAACGATCATTTGGCGTTCGGTCATCGTCAACAAGCACATCGGTGTGTGGAGCGCACCCGGCAACGGTGGAAAGACCACCGTGGCAAAGCATGCAGCCGGTGAACTTGCACAAGCTGGGCACACCGTGATGGTCTTCCAAGAGGATGCAGGCGCTGGTGATATCCCCGCGCTCCATGAACACGCGGAGAAACACGGGTACCTACTCCTCAACTCGACACTGAGCCAGAGCACCCCAGAGCAGCAACTCGCTGTGCTGCAGCGCTTTGTGAAAGAGGGGGCAAACCTTGACGGCTTTGTCATGTTCTTTGACACGCTCAAGAAGTACACCGACCTGATGAGCAAAGGCGGTGCGCGTGCGTTCTTCACGCTTATGCGCGGACTGACCCAGCGCGGCGCGACCATCGTGCTCCTGGGCCACACAAACAAGCACGTTGGTACAGACGGGAAGCTAATCTTTGAGGGCGTGGCAGACGTGCGCAACGATGTTGACGAGATGTTCTACATCGAAAGCACCAAGCCCGACGCGAACAACCGGGTTCTGCTGACCATGACGCCAGACAAGCAGCGGGCGCCAGTCAAGCCGATTACCTTTGAGCTGGATATCGACACGATGGCGCTGCGCGTGCTGGAGCGGTCCGTTAACGTGCGAGAGCTGCAGCGCATCGATGTGCAGCGCGAAGAGGATGCGCCAATCAATCAGGCCATCCTGAGCGCCATGGGTGGCAGCGGCATGAACCGCACAGAGCTTGTCGAGGCGGTGGCTAAGTCGACGGGGGTCGGGGTCAAGGCTGTGCGCAGGGTGCTGGATCGCCACTGCACCAGCGATGCGAGCTGCACCACGTCACTTTGGCTTGAGACATACATCCGGCTGAAGAACACCCGGTATATCGCACGGCACCCCAATGTGCCCCCCCTGCCGAACTGCCGAACTGCCAAACCTGCCGAACTGGCCGAACTGGCCGAACTGCCGGGGGGTGCACCGTGATGGCCGAAAAACCCCATTCAAACGAACACGCCAAAGCCGCTGGAAGCCGCATAAACACTGAGTTCGTCCAGTTTGGCAAGTGTGGCAAGTTCAATTCAGTATTTCAAATAAGACAGTATTTCAGAGGGGGCAGATTCAGAGCTGCAAGCGATGCGGGATTCCCACACCACCCCCCGGGTGCGGGTCCCTTCCGGTGGGTGGCCGCAAGGGTAATTCAAACCGCGTGGCTTCTCTAGTGTTCAGCGTTTTATTTAGCCGAACACCGAACACCGAACAATTAAGGAGGTGAAGTAGCCATGAAAGCCAGATCACAGACACACCTGGCCGAGATGCTGGGAATTTCAAAGGCGACGGTTTCAGAGCACGCTAAACGCGGGATGCCCATTGACACCCTGGAGGCTGCACAAGCCTGGCGGCGCAAGCACCTGGACATTGCCCGCCGCAAGGACGTGCGCCCCACTGGGGCGCCAGCGGGCGCGAGGCTGGCAGCACGTGCAAGCGCCCTACAAAGCGTGGCACAGACCGACCTGGACGGCGGGCGCAACATTGCCGACCTGATCCCGGCGCTTCGGTCCTCACTTGCGGCCGTGCCGTTTGCCGAGCGCAACCGTGTTGAGCTGCTGGAACCCGTTATGCGGGTGTTGCTGGCGCACCTGCTGGATCAGCTCCCACCACGCGACAGCAACCCCACCACGTCCTGTGGCGCACCGGTTTACACCGATGGCGCAGCCATGACCAACGACGAAGCCCAGGAGGCCGGCGAATTCCTGTACCGGGTGGCAGCTGGCGAGCTTTTCTTTGCGGGGGTGAGCCTGTGAACACCAGCAAAGTAAGAACGAGCCCCACGCGCCGCCTGGAGCCGTGCGAGATGCTGGTTATCCCACCACACCGACCCGAGGCCGATCTGATCGGCCTGCAGGCGGTACCAGGCCGCATGCCCCAAGTTCTGCGACTGCCTGGCGAGAGCTTCAAGGCCTTGACCCAGCGGGCGCTGCACAGCGTCACCGGGCGCGGCGTGCTGCTGGTTTATCCGATCTTCCGGGACTGAGCATGTCCGACTGGCTGCAGCAAGTTCTCAACGGTACGCCAGATGCGGCGACCGTGGAGCACTTGCGCCGTAGCTTTGAAATATGGATGAGATCGGGCCGGCGTGCCCAGCGCGATGCCGCCGGGAAGCTGATCCGTGCACGCCCGGTATCGCTATCGCGCTGCCTGGGCTTGCCCGACAAACCAGACCTGGTGCGCATGGCGCAGCGTGACAGCTACCTGCGCCGCGCTGGGCACCTGATCCGCGCTGATCTGTCGCCCACACAAAGCCTGGCCACTGCGCTGCACAGCGAGGCCCGCCGCTTCGCTGGGCACCGCTGGGTGTGCTGGGCACACCTGACGCAACCGCCGCCCAATGCCGACGAACTGGATCGGCTTCTATTCCTGGCCATGCAGGCCGGAGGCGGGCGCCTGCCCACCACGGCACGCCAGTACGCCACCATTCTGAAATCGTGAAGCGCAAACGCGCTGGCGCTTCCGGGCGCGGGTTTGAAGATCAAGTCTCTACCAACCCAACACGAAAGCAGATCATGGACTTTTCCCAGACCCAAGACATTCCCAAAATTGCCCAGCGCACCCGCAGCGAGGCCAACAACCAGATGCGCCACGTTGCCCAAACCGCCGGTGACGTTTCATTGCGCGAAATGGTCAACGCGATGATGCAACACCCGCAATGGGTCCCCAACCAGCGGGCGATCAGCGCAGCCTATGAGCTCAGCAACGCCTGCCGCCAGCAAAGTGGCATTGCCCCAAACGGTATCTGGTTTCCCCTGGCCGCCATGAGCCGCGACCTGACCGCCGCCGGCACATCGTCGGGCGCCAACTTTGACAACAAGCTGCAGGCGGCGCTGGCTCCCGAGTCTGCTGTTCTCAGTGGCGCCACGCTGCTGAGCGGCCTGACTGGTTCGACCTTCTCGATTCCCGGTATTGATTCCAAAGTCAACGCGGCGGGCACCTGGATTACAGAGGGGGAACCTGGCGAGCAGCGTGAACCGACTTTTAAGGCCGCAACGCTGGTCCCTAAATCGATGGTTTTCCAGCTGGTTATAAGCCGGCGCCTGTTGCTGAACAGTTCGGTCGACCTGGAAACCGAACTGCGCTCGGAGATGCTGCGCCAAGCAATGCAGGAGATCGACAGCGCAGCCCTGAACGGCAACGGTACGAACGAGCCCGGCGGTCTGCTGAACCACCCAGATCTGCAAGTGCTGAGCGCGGGCACCAATGGCGCGGCGCCAACCTGGGCGCACCTGGTGGAAGCCGAATACCAGGCTTCAACGCGAGTGGGCAGCATGCGCAAGCCCACGTTTTTGACCAGCCCAGCCATGCGCAAGAAACTGCGGACCACCCAGCGAGCCGCTGGCCTGGATTTCATCGTGAGCGAGAGCGCCAGCACGTTGCTTGGTCACCAGCTGCGCACCAGCTCCCTGGTCCCCGACAACCTGACCAAGGGCACCAGCACTGGCGTGTGCTCTTCGCTGGTTTTTGGCGACCTTGCCGAGATCGTGGTGGGCTTCTGGGGGCCGCTGGCGCTGGATCTGCTGGTGGATGACCGTACGCTGGCCAGAACCGGCGCTGTGCGCATCGTGGCGCGTGCCGAGGTGGGTGTGGCAGTGCGCAACATCGGCGCATTCAGCGCATACAAAGACCTGCTCAGCGCGTAAGCAAAAAAGCAAGGCCTTGGGCCGTTTCACCGGTCCGTCGAGCCGGGCAAAAGATCGACCGCCGGCGGCGCTGGGGAGCGCATGGCCGGCACCTTTTCTGGTGCTGTATTCGGCGACGACAGCACGGCGTGAAAGGCTCAACCCAGCTTCAAGGGTGTGCTGGGCAAGGCCGATCCCCACTAGAACCCGCTTCGAAAGAGGCGGGTTTTTTTATGGGCATTTCACACCGTAGCCGGCGCCGACAGCCGTCGTGGAATAGAACCGGTGGCGATGGGGAAAAAATGGGGGTAAAAAATAAATCGAATCACAAGAAGTGAGCATTTATGCGGCTTCCAAGCAACAGTTTTATTCCCTTCACCGCTCCAAAAATACAAGCCCCTTGTGGGCGCAAAAAGCCGTCAAGCACCTGCTGCTGACGGCTTTTTTTTGGCCTGAAACCGGGTGCCCTGGCGCACCGTGCCAGTGTTGCAGGGCACCGCTGCTCCTCGTGTTACCTTCTGGAAGGGAGTGCCTTCGCACCTCAACAAGAATTCCGGGGCATGTTTGAGCAAACCTTCAAAAATATCGACGACACCCGACGAGATACGCAGCACGTTCGTTGGCTTTCAGCGGCTGTTGTACCAAGAGGGCGGAGCACCAGCGGCGCCATGAGCATCGGGCACGATGTCAGGTTCAAAGCAGTCACCATGAAACGTCGAGGTTCACTTGGCCCATAAGCCCACGACACCGAAAAACGAACAACTCACCCGGCCGGCAGACTTGCCGAAGGATGAGGAAGAAGCGGCGGACCCCACACGAATCTGTTGGACTCAGCTGCTTCGGGACGAGCCCGACGATGAACTGCCGCCTGGTTCAGACAACCTTGATCAGGACGATCGGTTGGCCTGACGCTCATGGGACCAAAAAGCCATGCCTCTAGCGTGTTTTTTAGTCCCCCTTCACGTTCATACAGAAAAAGGCCCTTTCAGGCCTTTTTTCCTTTCCAAGCGCCCGCGGATTCCCTGCGTTCAAGCCTCAGGGTCGAGCGACAACATGGTGCCGCAAGCCGTGCCAATGAGTGCCAGGCCCAGCGCGCCCTCGCCCACACCCATGCACTGCTGGATCTCGCCCATGCACGGAAACAGGCCACCCAGGCTGAAGGCATAAAGAAAAAATGCCGCATACACCCGCCGCGCAGGCTCCTATAGATCAGGCCCAGTGAAGTCTAAAGTCCGTTCGGGTTGAGCTTGTCGAAACCTTCCTCAGACAGGGCACGAGCCCTTCGACAGGCTCAGGGCGAACGGTTGATACTTCATAGGGCCGAATCAATAGGCCCACCCGATGCGGTGGACCCAGCTGGCGCTATGGCCGGTGGGGCTCATGCACCGCTCAGCAACACACCCACGCCCAATGCCAGGAAGATCAGCGCAGCGACCACATGCACCGCTTTGATGGGCACGCGCCGCGTGATGGCGTCGCCAAAGAACACCACCGGGGCGTTGGCCAGCATCATGCCCAGCGTGGTGCCGGCCACCACGGCCACCAGCGGCTCGTATTGCGCGCCCAGCGCCACGGTGGCGATTTGGGTTTTGTCGCCCATTTCAGCCAGAAAAAACGCCCAGGTGGTTGTGAGAAACACCCCAAACTGGCGCTTGGGCACCGCGTCTTCGTCGTCCAGTTTGTCGGGAATCAGCATCCAGCCCGCCATGGCGATGAAGGACACGCCGAGCACCCAGCGCATCACGTCGGGCCCCGCAGCAGCCATGACCCAGGAACCCACCGCCCCAGCCAGCGCGTGGTTGAGCAGCGTGGCCGCCAAAATGCCCCAAATGATGGGCCAGGGTTTTTTGAAACGGGCGGCCAGCACCAGCGACAACAGCTGCGTCTTGTCGCCCATTTCGGCAAGAGCCACGATGCCCGTGGACAGTAAAAATGCTTCCAAACCCATTCCCCAAAACGCACATGAAAACGCAAATGAAAAAGCCCGCACCTTGAGCGGGTGCGGGCGATGGACAAGCGAGCAGTGTAGCCACTGCGGCTGTCAAAGTGCTATCAACTGGCCATCAATACGCTGTCAACCCATCAGATCAGCGGCACGCCGGTCTTGCTCTGGATGAACTCGCGGGTCACGCCGTCGGCCAGCTCCACCAGCTTCAAGCCTTCGGGTGTCACGTCCATCACGCCCAGGTCGGTGATGATGCGGTCCACCACGCCTTTGCCGGTCAGCGGCAAGGTGCAGGCAGACAAGATTTTCAGGTCTTCGGTGCCGTCTTTCTTTTTTGCCACGTGCTCCATGAGCACAATGACGCGCTTGACGCCCGCCACCAGGTCCATGGCACCGCCCATGCCCTTGACCATCTTGCCGGGAATCATCCAGTTGGCCAGATCGCCCTCGGCGGTGACTTGCATGGCGCCCAGAATGGACAGGTTGATCTTGCCGCCGCGGATCATGGCAAACGACTGGTCGCTGCCGAAAATGGCCGAGCCCTTCATGGTGGTCACGGTCTGCTTGCCGGCGTTGATCAGGTCGGGGTCCACCTCGTCTTCGTAGGGGAACGGGCCGATGCCGAGCATGCCGTTTTCGCTCTGCAGCCACACTTCTACATGGTCGGGCACGTGGTTGGCCACCAGCGTCGGGATGCCGATACCGAGGTTCACATAAAAGCCGTCCTGCAGTTCCTGCGCCGCACGCGCGGCCATTTGGTCTTGGGTCCAAGGCATGGTGATCTCCTTACTTGCGGTCGCGGGTGGTGCGCTTCTCGATGCGCTTTTCCGGGGTGGGGTTGAGCACGATGCGGTGCACGTAAATGCCGGGCAGGTGCACGTCGTCCGGTGCAATGTCGCCGGTGGCCACAATGCGCTCCACTTCCACAATGCAAATCTTGCCGGCCGTGGCCACGGCGGGGTTGAAGTTGCGAGCCGTCTTGTTGAAGCGCAGGTTGCCCGACATGTCGGCCACGTCGGCTTTCACCAGGGAAATTTCGGGCACCAGCGAGCGCTCCATCACGTAGGTCTCGCCGTCGAACTCGCGCAGTTCCTTGCCTTCGGCCACCAGGGTGCCCACACCAGTTTTGGTGAAAAAGGCCGGAATACCGGCACCGCCAGCGCGCAGCTTTTCAGCCAGCGTGCCCTGTGGCGTGAATTCGAGTTCGAGTTCGCCCGCCAGGTACTGGCGCTCGAATTCTTTGTTTTCGCCCACGTAGGACGAGATCATTTTTTTGATCTGGCGCGTCTGCAGCAGCTTGCCCAGACCAAAGTCGTCCACGCCCGCGTTGTTGGAAATGGCGGTCAGGTTCTTCACGCCAGAATCGCGCAAGGCGTCGATCAGGGCTTCGGGAATGCCGCAAAGGCCAAAACCGCCCACGGCGATCAGTTGGCCGTCAGCGACCACGCCTTTCAGGGCTTCGGCTGCGCTCGGGTAAATCTTGTTCACGTCGGTTGCTCCAGTGGTTGAACAGGGATAAGGTGACGATACTACGTAAAGACATACGTAGTTTGACCTAATGACTAACCCGAACCCCACCGAATTGAGCAGCCCCAGCGGCATTGACTATCGGCTCGCCTTTGACCTGGCCCCCGTGGGGCTGGCACTGTCGCGCCAGCGCACCATGGTGGACTGCAACCAGGCGCTGTGCGACATGTTTGGCGCCAGCCGCGAGCAGCTGGTGGGCCAGAGCTTTCAAATTTTGTACCCCAGCGCCGACGAGTACGAGCGCACCGGCGCCCGCATTGCGCCCATTCTGGGCAAGAGCGGGACGTATGCCGACGACCGCATCATGAAGCGGCTGGACGGCCGCCTGAAGGGCGAACCGTTTTGGTGCCATGTGACCGGGCGGGCGCTGCGCCGCGAAGCGCCGCACGAGGCCGGCATCTGGAGCTTTGAAGACCTGAGCTCACGCCGCGCCGTGCGCGCCGAGCTGACACCGCGCGAGCGCGAAGTGGCCGCCTTTTTGATGGACGGCCTGACCAGCAAGGAAATCGGCAAGCTGCTGGCCATCAGCCACCGCACGGTGGAAATTTACCGCGCGCGGCTGATGCGCAAATACCAGGCCGGCAGCTCGGTGGACCTGGTCCACAAACTCATTGCGGGTTGACCAGCCGGGCGCTCGCACAGCCGGGCGCGCAGACTTTACTGTGGCTGGAACCCGCTGTCCTTGATGATCTTGGCCCACACCTTGGCGTAGCTGCGTTCGCGTGCGGCCAGCTGCTCAGACGTCATGTAACCCACGGTCAAACCCATGGCGGTGAGCTTGGCCTGCACATCGGGCTGGGCAATGGTTTTTTGGATGGCCGCGCCCAGCTTGTCCAGCGTGGCCTTGGGCGTGCCTGCGGGGGCAAAGATGCCGTAAAAAGGAATATCTTCAAAACCTGCCAGGCCCAGTTCGGCAAAGGTGGGCACCTCGGGCATGGCCGCCTGGCGCTGGGTGCCCATGACCGCCACCACGCGCAGCTTGCCGGCCTTGTGGTTTTCAATGAAGTCGGGAATGGACGCCACGCCGGCCGAAATCTGGTTGCCCAGCATGTCGCCCATCATGGGCGCGCTGCCGCGGTAGGGTGCTGCCACCAGGTCCAGCTGGTTTTGTTTGGCGATCACCTGCACCAGAAACTGCGGCACCGAGCCCGGCGCCGGAATGCCCACAGCGCCCTTGCCACCGCCTTGCTGGCGCACCCAGTCGGCATAGCCCTTGAGCGAGGTGGCGGGCGTGCCGCCAGACAAGGCAAAGGCGTTCACAAATGTGGCGAAACCGGCCACCGGCACAAAGTCTTTGGCCGAGTCGTAGCCTGGGTTTTTGGTGACCATGGGCAAGATGGTGATGCTGTGGTCGTGGCTCAAAAACAGCGTGTGGCCATCGGGCGCGGCGGCTTTGAGCGTTTGTGCCGCAATCTGACCGCCAGCACCGGGCTTGTTGTCCACCAGCACTGTGGTGCCCAGTTCGGTTTGCAGGCGCTCAGCCAGGATGCGGGCAATGGCGTCGGTGCCACCGCCGGCCGGAAAGCCCACCATGAGCTTGGTCACCGGCGACTGGGCCGCAGCCATGCCAAAGCTCAGCGTGGCGCCAACCGAAAGTGCCGTGCGCAGACAGCGGGAAAGAAAAGATCGACGGGGACGTGTCATGGAAAAACTCCGTTCTGAAGGGAAGAAAAGGAAAACGCCCGGCCTCTCAGGCCGCCGGCGGCTCGCACACTTCGGCAGCGGTGCGAAACGCCTCCACCGAAGTCGGCACGCCGCAATACACCGCGGCGTGCAGCAGCACCTCTTGAATTTCCTGCACGCTGGCGCCGTTGTTGAGTGCGCCGCGCACATGGCCCTTCAGCTCGTGCTGCTTGCCCAGCGCGGTGAGCATGGCCACCGTGACCAGGCTGCGGGTCTTGCGGTCCAGGCCGTCGCGCTGCCACACGTCACCCCACGCAGCGCGTGAAATGTGGTCTTGAATGGGTTGGGTAAACGGGGTGGTGCCGGCCAGCGCGCGGTCCACAAATGCGTCGCCCATGACCTCGCGGCGGGTGGCCAGGCCGGTCCGGTATTGCTCGTCTTGCATGCTGTGCTCCAGGTGTCTTGGGTGAGAATGACCCAAGGATAAACTGGCAAACGCCCCCTTTTTTTGACAGGAGACAAGAACATGAGCAACACCCCCCGATACCCCCTGCCCGACCTGAACAGCTTGCCTGAGGACCTGAAGGCCAAAATCCTGGAAGTGCAGGAAAAAGCCGGCTTTGTGCCCAATGTGTTCCTGGGTCTGGCGCGCCGCCCGGCCGAATGGCGCGCCTTCTTCGCCTACCACGACGCCCTGATGACGCCGGAGACGGCGGGGCGCACGTCGGGCCTGAGCAAGGGCGACCGGGAAATGATCGTCACCACCACCAGCGCGGCCAACCACTGCCTGTATTGCGTGGTGGCGCACGGCGCCATTTTGCGCATTTACGAGAAGAAACCGCTGGTGGCCGACCAGGTGGCGGTGAACCACCGCAAGGCCGACATTTCACCGCGCCAGCGCGCCATGCTCGACTTTGCCATGAAGGTGTGCCTGGCCTCGCACGAGATCGAGGACGCCGACTTTGCCGCCCTGCACGCCCACGGTTTCAGCGACGAAGACGCTTGGGACATCGCCGCCATCACCGCGTTTTTTGGCCTGTCCAACCGCATCGCCAGCTTCAGCGGCATGATGCCCAACCCCGAGTTTTACCTGATGGGTCGGGTGCCGAAGCAAAAGTAGTTTGCCCCCCACGCTCCGCCGCTGCGCGGGTCGCTGCCCCCCGAGAGGGCGCGAATTCGCTTGGGGCGGCCCGGCGCTGAATTCCCTTGCTCAGCGCCCCAGCAAGGGCGGGCCGCCTGCACACTCAATGAGGGCGCGGGCGTGGTCCGACATGGGCACCGACTTTTGCTGCGGAAAGTCGACCCAGACCACGGTGGCGCCGCCGTTGGCGTAGACCGTGCTGGGGTCGTCGGTGCGCAGCATCTCGTGGTAGGTGTCAAACGAGGTGCGGCCCATGGTGCCCAGGTAGGTGCGCACCAGCACATCGCCCGGAAACTCCAGCTGCCGGATGAAATTGCAAAACGCGTTGACGATCACCGGGCCTTCGCCCTTGGGGTCGGCCGGCAGGCCCATGCCAAAAAACCAGTCCAGCCGCGCAATTTCCATGTAGCGGAAATACAGGGTGTTGTTGACGTGGCCCATGGCGTCCATGTCGCCCCAGCGGATGGGGACCACCACGCTGTGCACCAGTTTTTTGTCTTCAGGAAGTTCGAGTTTCATCGGTGTGCCTTGATAGAAGCCAGGATGCCCAGCACGAACAGCACGCAGGCCGCCCACTGTATGGCGGCCGGCCATTGGGCGCTCCAGGCAAAGGTGTAGATCAATCCAAAAACGGTTTCACTGACGATGAGTTGCCCGGCCAGGCTCGGGCTCAGGCGGCGGCTGGCCATGTTCCACAGCACCGCTGCCACCCAGGCCGAGCCAATGCCGGTGACGGTGCAGACCAGCACAAAGGTGGCAAAGCCATCACGGGCCCGCAGGCTGGCCCAGTCAGTCCCCCACAAGCCCCACAGCAGCAGCGCCCCCACGCCCGCTGCCATGCCGAGCCAGTTGGCCCAGTCGGTCGAATTCACCTCGGGGTGGCGCCTTAGCCAGGCGGCGTTGAGCAGGCCAAACGCGGTCCAGCTCGCCATGGCCGCCACCGCGTACAACACACCGCGCCACACCGGCCCGGCCGACTCGTCAGCGCTGGCGTGGCCGGTGGCCTCGCCCGTGGCTTGCATCATCAGCACCATGCCCAGCGCGGTGAGCAACACGCCCGGCACCAGGGCACCCCAGCGCAAAGCGTGCGGCTTGCCGAGCACCATCACCCAGAGCGGTATGGTGCCAATGATCAGCACCGGCAGGGCAGCACCCGCGTCTTGAATGGCCAGCACCAGCAGCAGGTAATAACCGGTGTAGCCCAACACGCTCAGGCCCAGTGCCGCCAGGGCCTGGCGCGGCGTGGGCCCGTGCCAGGCACCCAGCTGCACAGGCTGGTGGGCGCGGCGACGAAACAAACCGGCCAGAGGCCTGGCGGCAAACAGCAGCAGCGCAAACAGGCCACAGGCCACAAAACGGCCTACGGTGACGTCCACCGAGCTGAAGCCCGGCAGCATCAAGGGCGTCACGAAGGTCATGCCCCAGAACGCGCCGGCACCCAAGCCGGCCAGGATGCCGGTGAGCATGCCTGCCGGCCAGACGCTGGTGCGTGCGGCGTCGGTTGCAATCAAGAATCAGACCCCAAAACCATCGTCGGCCGCGATCACCGCGCCGTTGATGAAATGGCTTTCGCTGGCGCACAGCATGACCAGCAAAGCGTCCAGGTCGGCGGGATGGCCCACGCGCTTGCGCGGCAGCATGTTCACCAGCTTTTGCCCCTGTTCGGTGGCCCAGTGGTGGTGGTTGATTTCGGTGTCGATGTAGCCCGGGCAAATGGCGTTGACGTTGATGCCGTACTTGCCCCACTCCACCGCCATGGCCTTGGTCATGTGCACCACAGCGGCTTTGCTCATGCAGTACACGCCAATTTGCGGCAGCACTTTCAGACCCGCCATGGACGCGATGTTGATGATGCGCCCGCCCACGTAGGTGCCGGGTGCCGCGCCCTTGGCACGGGCCAGCATGCGCTTGGCCACCTCTTGCGCCACAAAAAACGCGCCTTTGGTGTTGGTGTTGAGCACGAAGTCGTAGTCGTCTTCGGTCACATCCTGCAGGCGCTGCGTGGTGCTCACGCCCGAGTTGTTGATCAGGATGTCGATCGGGCCGACCTCGGTTTCCGCGTGGGCGATGGCCGCTTTGATGGAGGCGATATCGGTTACGTCCAGCGCCACCACGTGGGCGTCGCCGCCTTCGGCCTCGATGTGGGCGCGCAAGGCCATCAGCCGGTCGGTGCGCCGGCTGGCCAGCACCACCGCCGCGCCGGCGCGGGCCAGCGTTTTGGCAAACTGTTCGCCCAAGCCGCCCGAAGCGCCCGTGACCAAGGCCACGCGGCCCGACAAATCCAGTGTGTAAGCCATTTAGAGTTGCTCCTCGAATGAGCCCGCCGCAAAGGTGTTCGCGTCGGGCGTGACACCGATTGTGCGACATCGCCCACTAGAATCCGTCTCCACGACGACAAGATCTGCACCCCCATTTCTGACGGACGGCTTGCGCCGCCGGACTGACATTCAACAGAGACTGCACACCATGAGCCCACAAGAGATCCTCAGCACCTACGGCCCACGCGAAGCGATGGAATACGACGTGGTGATCGTCGGCGGCGGCCCCGCCGGCCTGTCAACGGCCATCCGCCTCAAGCAACTGGCCACCGAGAAGGGCAGCGAGATCAACGTCTGCGTGCTGGAAAAAGGCTCTGAGCCCGGCGCCCACATCCTCAGTGGCGCCGTGATGGACCCCAAAGCCATCACCGAGCTGTTCCCGAACTGGAAAGAACTCGGCGCGCCGCTGAACCAGCCCGTGACCGGCGACGACCTGCTGGTGCTGTCGGAGACCGGCGCCCAGCGCACGCCCGACTGGCTGATGCCGCGCAACTTTGACAACCACGGCTGCTACGTCATCAGCCTGGGTGCGGTGACCAAGTGGCTCGGCGAACAGGCCGAAGCCTTGGGTGTGGAAATTTTCCCTGGCTTCAGTGCCGCCGAAGTGCTCTACAACGACGACGGTTCGGTCAAGGGTGTGGCCACCGGCAACCAGGGTGTGGGCAAAGACGGCGAGCCGATGGACAGCTTCCAGATCGGTATGGAGCTGCACGCCAAGTACACCGTGTTCGCCGAAGGCGCCCGCGGTCACCTGGGTAAGCAGCTGATCGCCAAATTCAAACTGGACGAAGGCAAAGACGCGCAGACCTTCGCCATCGGCATCAAAGAACTGTGGGAAGTGCCGGCCGACAAAGCCAAGCCAGGCCTGGTGGTGCACACGGCTGGCTGGCCGCTGAACGACGACGCGTTTGGTGGCGGCTTCCTCTACCACCTCGAAGGCAACAAGGTCACGCTGGGCTACGTCATCGGCCTCGATTACCAGAACCCCTGGATGAGCCCGTTTGAAGAGATGCAGCGCTGGAAAACCCACCCTAGCATCAAGGCCCACATCGAAGGTGGCAAGCGCCTGGGCTACGGCGCCCGCGCACTGAACAACGGCACGCCCCAGGCCTTGCCCAAGCTGGTGTTCCCGGGCGGCGCCATGGTGGGCTGCAACGCGGGCTTCCTGAACGCGGCGCGCATCAAGGGCAGCCATGCGGCCATCAAGAGCGGCATGTTGTGCGCCGAAGCGGCGTTTGAAGCGGTGAGCGCAGGCCGCCAGAGCGATGAGCTGAGCGCCTTCGAGACTGGCTACAAGGCCAGCTGGCTGCATGAAGAACTGTGGACCTACCGCAACTTCAAGAACTGGTTCAAGAAGAGCCCGCTCATGGGCAAGCTCATGACCGGCGTCGAACACTGGTTGCTGCCCAAGGTGGGCGTGAGCAACCCGCCCTGGACGCTGCACAACACGACCAAAGACCACACCAAGCTCAAGCCAGCGGCCGAGATGCCGCAGATCACGTACCCGAAACCGGACGGCGTGATCACGTTCGACCGCCTTTCCAGCGTGTTTGTGAGCAACACCAACCACGAAGAGCAGCAGCCCGCGCACCTGACGCTGAAAGACGCGAGCGTGCCGGTGCAGATCAACCTGGCGAAGTACGCCGGGCCCGAGAGCCGCTACTGCCCGGCCGGGGTGTACGAGTACGTGAACAAGGACGGCGCGGACCAGCTGGTGATCAACGCGCAGAACTGCGTGCACTGCAAGACCTGCGACATCAAGGACCCGACGCAGAACATTGTGTGGGTCACGCCGGAAGGCGGCGGCGGGCCGAACTACGCCGGCATGTGAAGGCACCCAGCCTGCACCCGGCGCTGGTCGAGCGCCTGCAGCAGCTGGCCAGCGGGCCGCGCCGTTTGCTGGGCGTGGTGGGCCCACCCGGCGCGGGCAAGTCCACGCTGGCCAGCCTCATGGCACAGAGCCTGGGGGCGCAAGCCCAAGCCGTGCCCATGGACGGCTTTCACCTGGCCCAGGTGGAGCTGGAGCGCCTGGGGCGCGCCCACCGCAAGGGCGCACCCGACACCTTTGACGCCACCGGCTACGCGGCGCTGCTGCGCCGCCTGCGCAGGCAAACCGGCGACGAAGTGGTGTACGTGCCCGACTTTCGCCGCGAAATCGAAGAGCCGGTGGCCGGCGCCCTGCCCGTCTTCGCACACACCCCGCTGGTGATCACCGAAGGCAATTACCTGCTGCTGCAAGACGCTGGCTGGGCGCCCGTGGCAGACCTGCTGGACGAGGTGTGGTACCTGCAAGTCGACCCGGCCCTGCGGCTGCAACGGCTGGCCGGGCGCCACGAGCAATTTGGCCGCAGCCGCGAGCAGGCACTGGCCTGGATAGCCACCACCGACGAACCCAACGCGCGACGCATTGAGGCTTGCATGCACCGCGCCCACCGCCGGGTGGCCTGGAACGGCGCAACGGCGTGTTTTGAATTCGAGCCGGGTTGAAAACACGCGCTGTGCTTTAGAATGCGCGTCTGTCAGGAGAGAGCCGCCCCACGGGTGGCCGCCGAAGGCGCAGGCGGTTTGCCGAACCAGCAAGCCCTGAACGCTCAGGCAAAAGGACTGGCAAGCAGCGGCTGAAAAGCCGCTGTACCCCACTGGAGAGAGGCCGTTGTTCAGACGGCCCACCGAAGGAGCAAACGCGGCATCGCCCGCGTGAATCTCTCAGGTAAAGCGGACAGTGGGGCAGCGCACGGATGAACCGTGTAAGCCCTTCAGTGGGCCTGCCCCATTGAGTCCCGGTACAACCCTCCAGAAAGCCCGCCGTGTCTGACGCTCCCACCGCTTCCGAACTGCTGAACACACCGCTGCACGCCCTGCACCTCGAACTGGGGGCACGCATGGTGCCCTTTGCAGGCTACAGCATGCCGGTGCAATACCCCGCCGGCCTGATGGCCGAACACCACCACACGCGCACCGCGGCCGGCCTGTTTGACGTGTCTCACATGGGCCAGTTGCGCCTGGTGGGGCCAGACGCCGCTGCCGCCTTTGAAACACTGATGCCGGTGGACGTGGTGGGCCTGGGCGTGAACAAACAGCGCTACGGCCTGCTGCTCACGGAAACCGGCGGCATCATCGACGACCTGATGTTCGTCAACCGGGGCCATGACATTTTTGTGATCGTCAACGGCGCCTGCAAACACGGCGACCTGGCCCACATCCAGTCCAGCATCGGCAAGCTGTGCCATGTGGATGCGCAGTTCGACCGCGCCCTGCTGGCCCTGCAAGGCCCGCAAGCCGTGACGGCCCTGAAACGCCTGCTGCCCGGCGTGGAAACACTGGTGTTCATGACCGGCGCGCCCTTCACCTGGGCCGGCGCTGACCTTTACATCACCCGCAGCGGCTACACCGGTGAAGACGGGTTCGAAATTTCACTGCCTGCTCTGGTGGCCGCCGACTTTGCCCGCGCCCTGCTGGCACAGCCCGAGGTGAAGCCCGTGGGCCTGGGTGCCCGCAATTCGCTGCGGCTGGAAGCGGGTCTGTGCCTGTATGGCCAAGACATTGACACCACCACCACACCGGTGGAAGCCGCGCTGAACTGGGCCATCCAGAAAGTGCGCCGCACCGGGGGCGCCCGTGCTGGCGGCTTTCCGGGCGCGGCCCGCGTGCTGGCTCAACTGGACGGCACCGAGCCACTGCTCCGCAAACGCGTGGGCCTGATCGCGCTGGAGCGTGTGCCCGTGCGCGAGCACACCGAACTGCAAAGCACCGCGGGCGAAACCATCGGTGAAGTCACCAGCGGCCTGCTGGGCCCCACCGCTGAAAAGCCCGTGGCCATTGGCTATGTGAACCCCGCACAGGCCGCACTGGGCACCCGCGTGAACGCCATCGTGCGCGGCAAAACTGTGCCCATGGAAGTGGCGGCCATGCCTTTCGTTCCCAACCGCTACTACCGCGGATAAAGTCAATCCCGTTCGGGCTGAGCCTGTCGAAGCCCTCACACAACCGTCACGCTGCCCTTCGACAGGCTCAGGGCGAACGGAACCGATCGCATTTCTCAAAGGACCACCATGACCACCAAGTACACCGAAGACCACGAATGGATCAGCGTTGACGGCGACATCGCCACCGTCGGCATCACCCCCCATGCGCAAGACGCGCTGGGCGACGTGGTGTTTGTGGACCTGCCCGAAGTGGGCAAGACCTTTGCCCAGAAAGAAGTGGCCGGCGTGGTCGAGTCGGTGAAAGCCGCGGCCGACGTGTACATGCCCATCAGCGGCGAGGTGGTGGAAGTGAACGAAGCCCTGCGCGCCGACCCCTCGCTGGCCAACAGCGACCCGCTGAACACCGGCTGGTTCTTCAAAGTGAAGCTGTCCGACGCCTCGCAAGTGGACGCGCTGCTGGACGAAACCGCTTACGCCGCTTTCGCTGCTTGATGTTTTTGCTCCCTCCCCCTCTGGGGGAGGGTTGGGGCGGGGGCTGGCGGAGCCAAGAAGCCTGCTCGCCACGTTCGATCGTCGCGGCACGAGCCCCCATCCCGGCCTTCCCCCCGAGGGGGAAGGAGCAAGACAAGCCCTCTGATATTTATCCATCGCAACAAGGTCGTCCCATGCTGATGCCGTCTGTCAAACCCCTCGATCAACTCGAAAACGCCAGCGAGTTCATTGCCCGCCACATCGGCATCAGCGAAGCCGACGAGGCCCACATGTTGTCGGTCATTGGCGAGGCTTCGCGCCGCGCGCTGATCGACTCCATCGTGCCGCGCAGCATTGCGCGCAGCGTGGGCATGCAACTGCCGCCCGCCATCACCGAGGCCGCGGCACTGGCCGAACTGAAAGCGCTGGCGCAGCAAAACCAGTTGCTCAAGAGCTTCATCGGGCAAGGTTATTACGGCACGCACACGCCGGGCGTGATTCTGCGCAACATCCTGGAAAACCCGGCCTGGTACACCGCCTACACGCCCTACCAGGCCGAGATTTCGCAGGGCCGCATGGAAGCGCTGGTGAACTTCCAGACCATGGTGACCGACCTGACCGGTATGGCCATTGCCAACGCCTCGATGCTGGACGAGGCCACGGCGGCGGCCGAAGCCATGACGCTGGCGATGCGCACCGTGAAGAGCAAAAGCAAGGTGTTTGTGGTGTCGCGCGCTTGCCACCCGCAAACCATTGAAGTGATTCAGACACGCGCCAAGCCGCTGGGGATTGAAGTGCTGGTGCCGCCCAGCGCGGACGCCTGGGCTGCTGCGTTGAACGGCGAGCATTTCGCCGCGCTGGCGCAGTACCCCAACAGCACCGGCCTGGTGGAAGACCTCACCGCCTACGCCGCCCGCAGCCATGCGCAGTCCGCCGCTTTCATTGTGGCTGCCGACCTGCTGGCCCTGACGCTGTTGAAAGCCCCTGGCGAGATGGGCGCCGACATTGTGGTGGGCACCACCCAGCGCTTTGGCATGCCCATGGGCGCCGGTGGCCCGCACGCCGCCTACATGGCCTGCCGCGACGAGTACAAGCGTTCGCTACCCGGCCGCCTGGTGGGCGTGAGCGTGGACGTGCACGGCAACCCGGCTTACCGCCTGGCGCTGCAAACGCGCGAGCAACACATTCGCCGCGAAAAAGCCACGTCCAACATCTGCACCGCGCAGGTGCTGCCGGCCGTGGTGGCCAGCATGTACGCCGTGTACCACGGCCCGCAAGGCTTGAAACGCATTGCCCAGCGCGTGGCCGCCTACACCGCCGTGCTGGCCCGCGGTCTGCAGGGCATGGGCTACACGCTGCGCAAGGAAACCGCGTTTGACACCATCTGGGTGCTGGCCAAAGACGCCACCGCCTCGCTGATGCAGCGCGCCCGCGACGCCGGCTTGAACCTGCGCCAGGCCTGTGACCAGAGCATCACCATGTCGATCGACGAAACCACCACGCGCGAAGACATTGCCGCGCTGTGGCGCGTGTTCGCCACCAGCGGCCAGACCCTGCCCAGCTTCGACGCGTTCGAAAAAGGCATCGAGCCGCTGATTCCCGCCGAGCTGCGCCGCACCAGTGAGTTCATGACGCACCCGGTGTTCAACAGCCACCACAGCGAAACCGGCATGCTGCGCTACATCCGCAGCCTGTCAGACAAAGACCTGGCGCTGGACCGCAGCATGATCCCGCTGGGCAGCTGCACCATGAAGCTCAACGCCACCAGCGAGATGATTCCCATCACCTGGCCCGAGTTTGCCAACGTGCATCCGTTTGCCCCTGCCGACCAGTTGCAGGGCTACAAAGCGCTGGACGAGCAACTGCGCGCCTGGCTCTGCCAAGCCACGGGCTACGCCGGCATCAGCCTGCAGCCCAACGCAGGCTCGCAGGGTGAATACGCGGGCCTGCTGGCCATTCAGGGCTACCACGCCTCGCGCGGTGACAGCCACCGCAACATCTGCTTGATTCCCAGTAGCGCCCACGGCACCAACCCGGCCAGTGCCCAGATGGTGGGCATGACAGTGGTGGTGACCAAGTGCGATGAAAACGGCAACGTCGACATGGCCGATCTGAAAGCCAAGTGCGAGCAGCACAGCGCCAACCTCGCCGCCGCGATGATCACCTACCCCAGCACGCACGGCGTGTTTGAAACCACCGTGAAAGAGCTGTGCGCTCTGGTGCACCAGCACGGCGGGCGCGTGTATGTGGACGGCGCCAACATGAACGCGCTGGTGGGCGTGGCCGCGCCGGGCGAGTTTGGCGGCGATGTGAGCCACCTGAACCTGCACAAGACCTTCTGCATTCCCCACGGCGGCGGCGGTCCGGGCGTCGGCCCGGTGTGCGTGGTGGAAGATCTGGTGCCTTTCTTGCCGGGTCATGCCACCGGTGGCGTAAAGGGCGGCGTGGGCGCTGTGTCCGCAGCACCTTTGGGCAACGCAGCGGTGTTGCCGATCAGCTGGATGTACATCCGCATGATGGGCGCCGATGGGCTCAAGCACGCCACCGAAGCAGCCATTTTGAGCGCCAACTACATCAGCAAGCGCCTGGCCGATCACTACCCCACGCTCTACGCCTCGGCCAACGGCCACGTGGCGCACGAGTGCATTCTGGACCTGCGGCAACTGAAAGAAACCAGCGGCGTGATGGCCGAAGACGTGGCCAAGCGCCTGATGGACTATGGCTTTCACGCGCCCACGCTGAGCTTCCCGGTGGTCAACACACTGATGGTGGAACCGACCGAGAGCGAAACGCTGGAAGAGCTGGACCGCTTCATCGACGCGATGATCGCGATCCGCCATGAGATCCGCCTGATCGAGGCCGGCACCTGGCCTCAGGACGACAACCCGTTGAAGAACGCGCCGCACACCGCCGCCAGCGTGCTCAAGAGCGAGTGGGCCCACCCCTACCCGCGCGAAACGGCGGTTGCCGCCGCGGGCCGTGCCGTCAACACCAAGTTCTGGCCGTCGGTGGGCCGGGTGGACAACGTCTACGGCGACCGCAACCTGTTTTGCAGCTGCGTGCCGATCAGCGAACTGGCTTGAAGCCACACTGAACGACAGAGGGCGCCGATGGCGCCCTTTTTCATGGCGCGCTGGCCATGTGCTGAAAGCCCTGGATCCACACGGGCAACTGCTCGCGCAAAAGCCGCAGGGCCGGCGCTTCCTGGCGCTGCGCCAGCGTGACCAAGCCGAAGCGTGCCGTGGCGTTCAGGGGCGGGCTCATGTCGAGCGGCACCAGCCCGGGCGCTGCGGCCTCGGCGGTCAGCACAATGGCCAGGCTGCGCCGCGCCACCTCGACGATGCTCTGGGTTTCGTCGCAGCGCAGGGTCACCATGTCGTCGGGGTTGGCCTGCGGGCCGTAGCGCCCAATCATCACGCGCGCCACCTCGTCGCTCAGCGGGGTGGACGCCACCGGGTAAGCCAGCAGCTCGTCCAGGGTCACGGGCCGGCCCAGCTGGGTCAGCGGGTGGTCGGGGCGCACCAGAAAGCCTGCGGGCAATTCGAATGCCTGGGCCACCTGCAGGTCGGCCGAGGGGCGCACCGAGCGCACATCGACCACGGCCGCATCCAGCAGCTGTTCGCGCAGGGCATCGATCAGCACCGCCGTGTTGCCGCGCGAGATTTGCAACTGCAGCTTCGGGTGGTGCTCGGCCATGTGCAGCATGAGCGGCAGGGACAGCAGCGCACCGGGGCCCGAACTCAGCCCCACGCGCAGGCTGCCGGTCAGGCCCGCATGCAGTCCTTTGCCGGTTTGCTTGAGCGCCTCGGCGTCGGCCACCAGGCGGCGTGCGCGCTGCAGCGCCTCTTGGCCGAAGGGCGTGAGCGCGATGCGGCGGCCCAAGCGGTCAAACAGCTGCCCGCCCAGCTCGTCCTCCAGCGCCTGGATGCTGCGCGTGAGCGCGGGCTGCGTGAGGAAGAGCGCCTTGCACGCCTGCACAAAACTGCCGACTTCGGCCAGCACCACGAAGTGCCTGAGTTGCACGAGGGTCATCCCTAATCTCCTGTCGAATTCATAGGTTGTTGCCGATCAATGCATTGGACTTTAAATCAGCCCCTCCCTAACATGCAACAAAGTTCATGTTTCAGGAGACACCCGGATGGATCGACTCAGCGAATCGGCGGTACAGGCATTCACCCTGCTGCGCCGCGACATTCACCAGCACCCCGAGCTGGCTTTCAGCGAACGCCGCACCGCCGCGCTGGTGGCGGCCCAGCTGGGCGCCTGGGGCTATGCCGTCAGCACGGGCTTGGGCGGCACGGGCGTGGTGGGGCAACTGAAGCGCGGCACCTCCGGGCGCAGCATCGGCCTGCGTGCCGACATGGACGCGCTGCCGATTGCCGAGGCCACGGGCGCGGCGTGGGCCAGTTGCCACCACGGCGTGATGCACGCCTGCGGCCACGACGGCCACACCGCCATGCTGCTGGCCGCCGCCCAGCACCTGGCCCAGCAGGGCCGCTTTGACGGCACGCTGAACCTGATCTTCCAACCCGCCGAAGAAGGCGGCGGCGGTGCGCTGAAGATGATGGAAGACGGCCTGTTTGAGCGCTTCCCCTGCGACGCCATTTTTGCCATGCACAACATGCCGGGCTACCCGCAGGGCCAGTTGGTGTTTCGCAGCGGGCCGACCATGGCCTCGTCGGACTACGTCACCGTGACGCTGCACGGCCATGGCGGGCACGGCGCCATGCCGCACAAGGCCACCGACGTGGTGGTGGCCGCGGCCTCCATCGTGATGGCGCTGCAGACCCTGGTGTCGCGCAACGTGGACCCGCAGGCCGCAGCGGTCGTCACCGTGGGCGCCATCCACGCCGGGCAGGCCAACAACGTGATTCCGGCCGAGGCCCGGCTGGAGATCAGCGTGCGCGCGCTCGATCCGCAGGTGCGCCGCGACCTGGAGCGCCGTCTGCACGAGGTGATTCGCCTGCAGGCACAGAGCTTCGGTGTGCACGCCGAGATCGACTGGCGCCCCGGCTACGCGGTGTTGGTGAACGACGCCGAGCAAACCCAGCGCGCGCTGCAGGTGGCCGTGAAGCATTTCCCGGCGCACCAGGTGAACCCACAGGGCGCCCAGCTCACCGGCAGCGAAGACTTCGCCTTCATGCTGGAAAAAGTACCCGGTAGCTACCTGTTCATCGGCAACGGCGCCGATGGCGAACCCGGCGCCTGCATGGTGCACAACCCGGCCTACGACTTCAACGACAACAACATCGGCCCCGGCGCGAGCTACTGGATCGCGCTGGTGCAAGAGCTGCTTTCCCCTGCCCCCTGACCTTCCCACCACCACCTCACTTTCACCCGAGGAGACAAACCATGAAAAACCGCCAACGCATCCACGCCCTGATCGCCAGCGCCGCCCTGCTCACGCTGGGCAGCGCCGCCACCGCCCAGGCCCAGACCACGCTCACCATGTCAAGCTGGGTGCCACCCACGCACTACGTGGTCAAGGACATCCTGCAGCCCTGGATGGCCGAGGTGGAGAAAGCCACCGAAGGCCGCGTGAAGATCAACCTGCTGCCCAAGGCCGTGGGCTCACCCGCCCAGCACTGGGAACTGGCCCGCAAAGGCGTGGCCGACATCACCTGGGGCAACTTCACCTACGAGCCCGAGCGCTTCAAGCACGTCTGGTTCTCCGAGCTGCCCCTGATGGGCGCAAGCAGCGAAGCCTCTTCGGTGGCGCTGTGGCGCACCTACACCCAGTTCCTGGCCAGCAACGAAGCCTTCAAGGGCGTGACCCTGCTGGGCACCGGCATGCTGGGTGGCGGCCAGTTTCACCACCCCTCCAAGGTGATCGACACGCCTGATGACCTCAAGGGCCAGAAGGTGCGCATGGGCGGCCCGATCCAGAAACGCCTGCTGGAAGACCTGGGCGCCATTCCGGTGGCCGGCCCCGGCACCAAGGCCTACGAACTGCTCGAAGGCGGCGTGATCGACGCGTCGCTGCACGCGCTGGAATCGGTGGTCAATTTCCGTCTGGACGGCAAGCTGAAGAACCACACCATCATCCCTGGTGGTCTGTACGAAGCTTCCTTCTTCATCGGCATCAATGAGGGCAAGTTCAAGAGCCTGTCCGCTGCTGACCAGCAGGCGATCCTGAAGGTGTCTGGCGAGGCCCTGTCGCGCCGCTGGGGCCAGGAATTCGACAAGCAAAACAAGTCGGCCGAAACCACGCTGCGTGCCAACGGCCACAAGTTCGCCCAGCCCAGCCCCGCGCTGCTGGACAACATTCGCAAGGTGCGCACCTCCATGCTCAGCGAGCTGCATAAAGACGGCGCCAGCTTTGGTGTGAAGGACCACAACGCCATGGTCGCCTTCTACGAGCAGCAATACAAAACGCTGGCCAAGTAAGCCGCGACTGAACGGAGAACACGGCCATGAAACCCTTTGAACAAGGCATCCAGCGGGCGGTGAGCCTGTTGCTGGTGCTCATGCTGTCGGCCATGGTGGCGCTGACCTTCACCGACGTGGTGGGGCGGCGCCTCTTCAACACCCCGGTGTTTGGCGCCAACGACATCACCGAGCACCTCATGGCCGTCATCATTTTTGCGGGTCTGCCGCTGCTCACGGCCCGCCGCGGCCACCTGAGCATCGACCTGTTTGACCACTGGTTGCTGCAGCCGCGCTGGCGCCTGTGGCACAAGGCGGTGGACCTGCTGATCGCCGCCGTGCTGGGCTTGATTGCCTGGGAGTACTACCTGGCCATCGAAGAGGCGCGGCAGATCAACGAGATCAGCCCGGCGCTGATGATCCCGCGCGCCTGGATGTACACCTTCATCGCCATCACCACCGCACTGGCTTCCCTTCTGGCGCTGTTTACGGCAGCACCGCACGCCGAATCCCACACCGAGGAACTTCCATCATGACCATCGGACTGATCTGTCTCGGCCTGGTGCTGCTACTGGCTTTCCTGCGCGTGCCGCTGGGCATTGCGCTGCTGACCGTATCCATCGGTGGCATCACCGCCATCAACAGCTTCGGCGTGGCCGCCACCCTGTTGCCGATGACGCTGAGCGAAGCCGCTTTCTCGTATGAACTGGCCGTGGTGCCGCTGTTCATCCTGATGGGCAACGTGTTGTCGCGCACCGGTATTTCGGCGGATTTGTTCCGCGCCGCCAACGCCTTTCTGGGCAGTGTGCGCGGCGGCCTGGCGCTGGCCACCATGGTCACCTGCGCGGGCTTCAGCGCGGTTTGCGGATCGAGCTTTGCCACCGCCGCCACCATGTCCAAGGTGGCGTACCCGAGCATGCAGAAATACGGCTATTCGGACCGGCTGGCCACCGCCACCATTGCGGCCGGGGGCACGCTGGGCATCCTGATTCCACCCTCGATCATCCTGATGATCTACGGCATCCTGACGCAGCAAAACATCGGCGAGCTGTTCATCGCCGGCGTGCTGCCGGGCCTGCTGGGCCTGGCCATGTACATGGGCGTCATCTACCTGATCGCCGTGGTCAAACCCGAGCACGCACCGCGCGGTGCACGCGTCTCGGCCGCCGAACGCTGGGCGTCGCTGGCTGGCGTGTGGCCCTTTGTGGCGCTGTTTCTGCTCATCATCGGCGGCCTGTACATAGGCTGGTTCACCGCCACCGAAGCCGGCGGCATCGGTGCCGGCATGGCGCTGCTCATTGCGCTGGCACAGCGGCGCATGGGCTGGAGCCGATTCATGGAGGTGATGAAGGAAACCGCCATGACCTCGGTCATGCTGTATGTGGTGCTGTTCGGCGCCATGATGTTTGCGCAGTTCATCAGCTTCTCGGGTCTGGCCGACGAGCTGCTGTCCCTCATCAACGACTCGGGCCTCTCCAAGCTGGGCATTCTGCTGGCCATCCTGGCGGTGTTTTTGCTGCTGGGCTGCGTCATGGACGCGATGGCCATCATCCTGATTTTTGTACCGCTGTTCCTGCCCACGCTGGTGGCCCAGGGCTATGACCTGATCTGGTTCGGCATCATCGTGGTCGTGCTCACCGAAATCGGGCTCATCACACCGCCCGTGGGCATGAATGTGTTTGTGCTCAAAGCCAACCTGCCCAAGGTGCCGGTGGGCACCATCTTCCGCGGCCTGCTCCCCTTTGTGGGTGTCGACGTGCTGCGCCTGGCGGTCCTGGTGGCATTCCCTTCCATCAGCCTGGTGTTGGTGCAATGGATGCGGTAAGTTAAGCGACAATCACGCAGTCGATCGGGAGAGACTGACCTGCCACGCAGGCCAGCGCCGAAGGAGCAACCGCCCCGGAAACTCTCAGGCAAAAGGACCGATCGACACGCATCAAAACTCTGAAGAGTGGTCGGGATTCGTCTCCCGGCCCACCGCAGGAGCAAGCCATTTCCCCAGCGGGGTGGTGAATCTCTCAGGTCCCAAACAGAGGGGGTCGTGGTCCGCACACCGTGTGCAGGCCACGTACCCCTTTGTTTGACGGCTTTGAAAGCGAGATTCCCATGGTTCAACAACACCTCATCGTCATCGGTGGCGGCATCACCGGCGTC
Organism: Hydrogenophaga sp. LT287; assembly: GCF_055702805.1. Lineage (NCBI taxonomy): Bacteria > Pseudomonadati > Pseudomonadota > Betaproteobacteria > Burkholderiales > Comamonadaceae > Hydrogenophaga > Hydrogenophaga sp. LT287. The sequence continues at coordinate 110,206 of NZ_JBVPZC010000003.1, forward strand.
ACCAGCGCTTACACCCTGGCCAAACAAGGCCACCGCGTCACGCTGATTGAAAAAAATCGCTACGCCGGCATGGAAACCAGCTACGCCAACGGCGGCCAGCTTTCGGCCTCCAACGCGGAGGTGTGGACCCACCCGTCCACCCTGGTCAAAGGCATCAAGTGGATGCTGAAAAACGACGCGCCGCTGCTCATGAACCCCAAGCCCAGCTGGCACAAACTGAGCTGGATGGCCGAGTTCGTGGCCAACATCCCCAAGTACCGCGACAACACCATAGCCACCACCCGCCTGGCCATCGAAGCCCGCCAGCACCTGTTTGCCTGGGCCCAGGACGAAGGCATCGACTTCGACCTCAAGCGCGAAGGCATCTTGCACATTTACCGCGACAAGGCCGGCTTTGACCACGCGGGCGAAGTGTCCAAACTGCTGGCTGCGGGCGGGCTGCCGCGCCGCGCCGTGACACCCGACGAGATGCGCGCCATTGAGCCCACGCTGCACGGCGATTTTTATGGCGGCTACTTCACCGAGAGCGACAGCACCGGCGACATCCACAAATTCACCCACGGACTGGCCCAGGCCTGCGAGCGCCTGGGTGTGCGCTTCCTCACCGGTGAGGCCGTGCAGTCGGTCAGCAGCAACGGGCAAGTGGCGCGCGTGGTGCTGGCCAGCGGCGACACCGTGCAAGCCGACGCTGTGGTGGTCTGCGCCGGTGTGCGCAGCCGCGCTCTGGCCGCGCAACTGGGCGACCGGCTCAACGTGTACCCGGTCAAGGGCTATTCCATCACCGTGCACCTGAACGACGCAGCCAGCCAGGCCGCCGCACCCACGGTGAGCCTGCTCGACGACGCCACCAAACTCGTGACCAGCCGCCTGGGCGCTGACCGCTTCCGCGTAGCCGGCACAGCCGAGTTCAACGGCTACAACCTGGACATCCGGGCCGACCGCATCCGCCCGCTGACCGACTGGGTGAACCAGTGTTTCCCCGGCGTGAGCACCCGCCGCGCCGAGCCCTGGGCCGGCCTGCGCCCCATGATGCCGGACATGCTGCCGCGCGTGGGCGCTGGCAAAAAAGCCAACGTGTTCTACAACACCGGCCACGGCCACCTGGGCTGGACGCTCTCGGCCATCACCGCGCACCAGCTCGCCGGGCATGTGGCGCAGTGGCAGGCCCAGCAGCGCCACACGCGCCTGGTGGTGCCGGCCCCTGCCCTTTGATGCCGCGCGCGCAACCCGCGTAAGCCTCCACCGGCAGCGGGCATGGCACGCCCAAGCCCGCTGCGGTGGTGGGCTTGGGCTAAGCTCCCGGTATTGCCCCCAAGCCCAACCGCCCATGCCCACCGACTTCCGCGTGCTGAGCCTCATCCCCCCGATGACGCAGCTCAACACGCCCTACCCGTCCACCGCTTACCTCACCGGCTTTCTGCGCTCGCGCGGTTTTGACGCCGTGCAGGAAGACCTGGCGCTCGCCCTCGTGCTCCAGCTGTTCACACCCGCCGGGCTGGACGCTGTGCGCGACCGCGCCAACGCCTTGCCCGAGGCCGAGCGCAGCGCCAGCGTGCACGCCTTCCTGGACCAGTTCGCCACCTACCGCAGCACCATCGGCCCCGTCATGGCCTACCTGCAGGGCCGCGACTCGACCCTGGCCCACCGCATCGCCGCGCGCGGCCTGCTGCCCGAAGGCCCTCGCTTTGCCGCGCTCGATGCGTACGCAGACGACGGCAGCGGCGACCCGCTGGCCTGGGCCTTTGGCGCGCTCGGCGTGCAAGACAAAGCGCGCCACCTGTGCACGCTGTATCTGAACGACCTGGCCGACGTGCTGCGCGACGCGGTGGACGAGCGCTTTGAATTTGTGCGCTACGCCGAGTCGTTGGCCAGCAGCCAGCCCACGTTTGACCCGCTGGCCCAGGCGCTGGCCGCGCCGCCCACGCTGGTGGACGACCTGCTGGGCGACCTGACCCTGGCCGCCATCGCGCGGCACCAGCCGCAACTGGTGCTGTTGTCGGTGCCCTTTCCCGGCTCGGTGTACGCCGCCTTTCGCATCGCCCAGACCATCAAGGCCCACCACCCGGGTGTCACCGTGGCGCTGGGCGGCGGTTTTGTGAACACCGAACTGCGTGAGCTGAGCGACCCGCGCGTGTTTGACTTCGTGGACTACGTGACGCTCGATTCGGGCGAGCGCCCACTGCTGTCGCTGATCGAGCACCTGCAAGGCCAGCGTGGGCGCCAGCGCCTGCAGCGCACCTTTGTGCGGGACAACGGCGCGGTGAAATACACCAACCTGGCCGAGCCCGACATTCCCTTTGAAGACGTGGGCACGCCCACCTGGGACGGTCTGCCGCTGGACAAATACCTGAGCCTGCTCGACATGCTCAACCCCATGCACCGCCTGTGGAGCGACGGCCGCTGGAACAAGCTCACCGTGGCGCACGGCTGCTACTGGAAAAAATGCAGCTTCTGCGACGTGAGCCTGGATTACATCGGCCGCTATGAAACCGCCACCGCCGAAAAGCTGGCCGATCGCATCCAGCAGATCGTGGAAGAAACCGGCCAGACCGGCTTCCATTTCGTGGACGAGGCCGCGCCCCCCAAAGCCCTGAAAGCACTGGCCGAAGAACTCATCCGGCGCCAACTCAACATCTCGTGGTGGGGCAACATCCGGTTTGAAAAAACCTTCACACCCGAGCTGGCCGATCTGCTCGCGCAAAGCGGCTGCATCGCCATGAGCGGCGGCCTGGAAGTGGCCAGCGACCGGCTGCTCACGCTCATGAAGAAAGGTGTCAGCGTGGAACAGGTGGCGCGCGTCACCAAAGGCTTTTCAGACGCGGGCATTCTGGTGCACGCCTACCTCATGTACGGCTTCCCCACGCAGACGCTGCAAGACACGGTGGACGCGCTGGAATACGTGCGCCAGCTGTTTGAAGCCGGCTGCATCCAGAGCGGCTTCTTCCACCGCTTCAGCTGCACCGTGCACTCCCCCGTGGGCATGGACCCGACCGCCTACGGCATCAAGCTGATCCCGCTGCCGCCGGTGAGTTTTGCCAAGAACGACATCGGCTTCATCGACCCCACCGGCACCGACCACGACGCGCTGGGTCAGGGCCTGCGTAAAGCCATTTACAACTACATGCACGGCCTGTGCGTGGAAGACGATGTGCGGCGTTGGTTTGAACACCTGCCGCACAAGGTGCCCAAGCCCACGGTGAGCCGGCACAAGATCAGCAAGGCGCTGGCGCTGCGGGTCTGAGGGGTTCAGCCGCCCGCGGCAATCTGCCGCAGCGCCTGTTCAAACACCGCCGCAGGCTGGCCGCCTGAAATGAGGTGGCGGTCGTTGATGATGACGGCGGGCACCGAGTGGATGCCTTGGCTGGTGTAAAACGCCTCGCGCTCGCGCACGTCTTGCGCATATTCGCCGCTCTCCAGCACCGCGCGGGCACGGGTGCCGTCCAGCCCGGCCTGCTCGGCGCAGGCCAGCAGCACGGCGTGGTCGGCCATGGCTTCTGATCGGGTGTGGCAGGCGGCCAGCAAGGCTTTTTTCAGCGCAGCCTGTTGGCCGGGGGCACCTTCCAGCTCGGCCCAGTGCAGCAGGCGGTGGGCGTCAAAAGTGTTCCAGATGCGGCCCCGGCCGTCGGGGTTGAAGGCAAAGCCCACGTCGGCGCCGCGCTGGCGAATGGTGTCGCGAATCTGCACCTGCTGCGCGGCGGTGCTGCCGTACTTTTGCGTCAGGTGCTCGGTGATGTCCTGGCCCTCTGGGCCCATCTGCGGGTTCAGCTCGAAAGGCTGGAAATGCAGCTCGGCGCTGATGCTGCCCTGCACGGCGGCCAGGGCTTGCTCCAGCGCGCCCAGGCCCACGGCGCACCAGGGGCAAGACACATCGGAGACGAAATCGATTTTGAGTGGGGTGGTCATGTTGGGCTGTCCTTCGGTGTGGAAAATTCAGCTCGCGCCCAGGGGCTTGAGCAACTCGTTGAGATCGCTCTCACCAAACAGGGGCTCGCGCCGGGCGGTGGCGCCCCGGTACACGTCGTTGGCCAGGGCGGCTTTGCGCTCTTGCAGCGCGAGTATGCGTTCTTCAATGGTGCCCTGCGCCACCAGCTTGATCACCCACACGCTTTGCGTCTGGCCGATGCGGTGGGCGCGGTCGGTGGCCTGGTTTTCCACCGCGGGGTTCCACCAGGGGTCGTAGTGGATCACGGTGTCAGCCTGGGGCAGGTTCAGGCCCACGCCACCGGCCTTGAGGCTGATGAGGAACAGGGGCACCTGGCCGCTGGTGAAGCGGTCGATGATCTCGTCGCGTTTCTGGCTCTGCCCGGTGAGCTTGACCCATTTCAGATCGCGTTTTTTCAGTTCGGCCTCAATCAGGGTGAGCATGCTGGTGAACTGCGAAAACAGCAGCACGCGCCGGCCCTCGGCCAGCATCTCGGGCAGCAGCTCCATCAGGTGTTCGAGCTTGGCCGACTGTTTGACTTTTTTGGCTGCGTCCAGCTTGAGCAGTTGCGGGTCGCAACACACCTGGCGCAGCTTGAGCAGCGCGTCCAGGATGGTGATTTGCGACTTGGCCAGGCCTTTGGTGTCGAGGGCCTCGCGCACGGTTTTTTCCATGCTGAGGCGAATGGTTTCGTACAAATCGGCCTGCTTGCCAGCCAGCTCCACCCGCGCCACGGTTTCCACTTTGGGCGGCAGTTCGTGGGCCACCAGCGCCTTGGTGCGGCGCAGCATGAAGGGGGTGATGCGGGCGCGCAACTGCGCCAGCCGCTCGGCGTTGCCCTGGCGCTCAATGGGGTTGCGAAACCGCTCTTTGAAGCGCTGCTGGCCGCCCAGAAACCCGGGCATGAGGAAGTGAAACAGGCTCCAGATTTCGCCCAAATGGTTTTCCATGGGCGTACCTGAGAGGCACAGCCGGTGGCGGGTGACCAGTTCGCACGCCACCTGGGCCGCGTGGGTGCTGGCGTTTTTGATGTTCTGCGCTTCGTCCAGCACCACCAGGTGCCAGGGCGTTTGCAACCACAGTTCGCGGTCGCGCTGCAGCAGGGAATACGGCGCAATCACCACGTCAACACCTTGCAGATCGGCGGCCTTGGCGTGGCGGTCTTGCCCGTGCAGGACGAGGCAGCGCAGATCGGGGCAAAAGCGTTCGGCTTCGCGCTGCCAGTTGCCCAGCAGGCTGACCGGCGCGATGATGAGCGCGGGCCGGTCCAGGCGGCCGGCGTCTTTTTCCACCTGGATGTGGGCCAGCGTTTGCAGGGTTTTGCCCAGGCCCATGTCGTCGGCCAAGATGCCGGCCAGCGCGTTTTCACGCAAGAACTGCAGCCAGTTCAAGCCCTGCTGCTGGTAAGGGCGCAGGCTGGCGCGCACGCTGTCTGGCAGCGCCACCGGCGGCAGGCTTTGCTGCCCGTGCATACGCTGCACCAGCCCTTGCAGGCTCTGGGCGCCGGCCCAGGCCACGCCTTCGCCCAGGGCGGCGCTGGTGCGCAAGGCCTCCATGCGCGAGAGCTGGATTTTTTCAGCCCCAAAGTCCACCGCCCGGTCACCCACAAGCTCCAGCAAGGCACCGAGCCAGGGGCGCAAGGACGCGCTGGGCAGCCGCACAAAACCGGGCTGGTTGTCGGCGCGCACATACAAAAACTCAGGCAGTTCGGGCTGGCCGGTTTCGGGGTTGAGCGGCCCATGCGCCGCGGCGGCCAGCATCTCGGGCAGCCAGGGCAACACGTTGTGGCGCTCGCCGTTGATCTCGATGCCCAGCGACAGGTCAAACCACGGCGAAGCGCCTTCGTCGCCGGGCTCACCGCCGTGCGCGTCCAGCGCCACATGCAGGCCATCGGCATGTTGCACCCAGTGGGCCATGCCTGCGTCCAGCAGCACATCAAAACCCGCCTCACGCAACTCGGCCCAGCCGCTGTTGGCCCAGCGCAACCAGCTCAGCGGGGAGGCGGTGGGCAGCAAGGCCAGCCGCCCGTCGCTGGCCAGCTGCAAACCGAGCGCGTGCAAGCGCTCCAGGGCTTGCTGCTCGGTGGCCAGGTCGCGGTGCAGCAGCTGGCGCGGGCCGCCCGGCGCTTGGGCGGGCAGCATCACCGTGGCTTGTTGGTGCTGCCAAAAGCCTTGGTGGCCCGCGTAATTGAACCGCAGTTGCCCGCGCACCAGCCCCTGGGCCGGGGCATCTTGGGCGGGCACCGGGCTCAGAAGAAGACAAGGCACCGGCACCACGCCCACCAACGACTCCACGCGGGGCAACACCGGCGGCAGCGGCAAGGCGCCCAGCAGCAACACCAGTTGGTCGGCGTGTTTTTGCAAGGCTGAGGCGGCCAGCACTGGCGCGTCCAGCAGCGCAGCCAGGCGCTCGGGCGCCACGCCATCGGCCACCACAGCGCCCACCAGGCCGCGCTCGGCGTCCAGGTACAGCAGCGGCTCGTTGGCGCACAGCTGCAGGTTGTCGCGTGCCAAGGCGCCTTGCAGGCGCCAGCCAGGCTGAGTTTCGCGGCTTGAAGCCACTTCCACCCAGCGCCATTGCAGGGGCTCGGGCTCACCCCAGCGCAGCGCTCGCTCGGGGTAGCCGGTGCTGGAGCGGGTAAACATCCGACCGGTGCTGGCGGCCTGGCGCAGCATGATCAAACCGGCTTCGCCACCGGGCCACACGGTGTCGGTGTAACCGTAGCCAAAACTGTAGCCAGCGCGCGCACCCTTGCAGGCGCGCATGAGCTGCAAAACCTGGCGGTCGGTGGGGCTGGCCTGGTCGTACAGGGCGTAGCCCGCGCTGGGCTCGTAGCGCACCACGCTGGGTTTGGACCAGCCGCCGTGAACCTTGGCGTAGGCGCTGGTGAGCGTCATCTGCAAACGGGAGCCGCCCGGTGCCGCCATGGTCGACACCAGGTAGAGCAACTGGTCTACCCGGGGCTCGCCGCTGCGCGCGTCGGCTCGTGGGCTGATCGCGCGGCTCTGGGCGGCATCCACTTTTTGCAGCCAGCCCATCAACTGCCGCTCGGCCATGGCCTCGGCGGCGGTCTGGGCCTGTTTCTCAAGGCGCGCCTTGGCGGCTTGCAACACGCCATCGGTGTGGGCCCGCTGCGCCACATCGTCGCTGTTGACCCAGGTCGCAGGCACCACCGCGTCACCCACCCGCAGGCCGTTGAAACCGGCCTTGATGGTCATGGCCACAGCGTGTTTGCAGGCTTCGCCCACGGGGCAGCTGCAGGTGCCAAACCAGTCCACCAGACGGTTTTGCGGGTCGAGCGTGATCTCGGCTTGCACTTCGTAGGGGTCGACCTGGGTGCCCTGCACCTCTCCCGAAATGACCCAGGACACACCGTCGGGGGTCACCTCGTAGGACAACACCTTGCCGTGCAGAAACAGCGACTGGCCGCGCGCCCACGTCTGATAATCCACCTGCTTTTGCAGGCTCTGGGTGTCAAACCAGGCGCTGCGCGCCGAATTGCTTTTTGCCATGTCTGCTGACCGCTGAAAATACGGGGGATCTGCCTGAAAAGGCCTGTATCAAACCACATTTGCCACGCCACCTTTGAACACGCCCCATGAGTGAACCCCGCGCCACCGACCGCTACGCCGTGATCGGCCACCCCATTGCACACAGCAAGTCACCGCTGATCCACGGCCTGTTTGCGCAGGCCACCGGCCAGCGAATGGAATACACCGCCATCGAAGCGCCGCTGGACGGTTTTGCTGCGGTGGTGCAAGCCTTTCGCGTCCAGGGCGGGCGCGGCCTGAACGTGACCTTGCCGTTCAAGCTGCAGGCGTTTGAACTGGCCACCGACCCGATGGAGTCGGCGCGCATGGCCGGTGCGGTGAATGCACTCAAGTTTGAGCACGACCGCATTTATGCCCAGAACTTTGACGGCCTGGGCCTGGTGAACGACATCCAGCGCAACCTGGGCGTGTCGCTCGCGGGCAAACGCGTGCTGCTGTGCGGCGCTGGCGGTGCCACGCGCGGCGCCATCGTACCCATCGCCCTGCAAAAACCCGCGCTCCTGGCCGTGGCCAACCGCAGCGCCGACAAAGCCCACCAGCTCCGGCGCGACTTTGCGGCCCATGTGAACCTGCAAACGGGTGGCTACGAAGACCTGGCGGGCGAGTGTTTTGATGTGGTGCTCAACGCCACCTCCACCGGCCTTTCGCAAGCCGCGCTGCCCTTTCCAGCCGGGGTGTTTGCCCCGGGCGCGCTGGCCTACGAGCTGGTTTACGGCAAGGGGCTCACGCCCTTTTTGAAACAGGCGCAGGCCGCTGGCGCCACCCACATCGCCGACGGTGTGGGCATGCTGGTGGAGCAGGCGGCCGAGGCGTTTGAATGGTGGCGCGGTGTGCGGCCCGACACCCGCCCGGTCATTGACCGCCTGACCGTGCCCCTGGTCTGACCCCCTGCAAGCCCGACACTTTTTGCCTGGCGCCGCCTGAAAAGGCGTGGCGCCGCCACCCACATGACTTCTCCTCGCTGGGCGCAGGCCCTGCCCTTGCTCGCCGTGCTCGGCTCCGTCACGGCGCTGGGCATTGGCACATCGTTTGCCAAGCAGCTGTTTCCCCAGGTGGGCTCGCTGGGCACCAGTGCGCTGCGGGTGGGCTTCTCGGCCTTGCTGCTGCTCTTGTTGTGGCGGCCCTGGCGCTGGCCGCTGTCAAGGGCCGACGCCAAAAGCCTGATGCGCTACGGCGCGGCGCTGGGCTGCATGAACCTGATGTTTTACCAGTCGCTGCAAACCATTCCGTTTGGCGTGGCGGTGGCCATTGAGTTCAGCGGGCCGCTGGTTGTGGCCATGTGGTCGTCGCGCAAACCCATTGACTTCGTGTGGGTGGCCCTGGCGGTCGTGGGCCTCGGGCTGTTGCTGCCGCTAGGGCACGATGTGACCCAGCTCGACCCCACCGGCGTGGCCTTTGCGCTGGGTGCCGCGGTGTGCTGGGCCGCCTACATTGTCTTTGGCAAGCGCCTGGGGCATTTGCACGCCGGGCATTCGGTGGCGCTGGGCCTGAGCGTGGCCGCGCTCACCGTGGTGCCGTTTGGCGTGTGGCACGCTGGCAGCGCCTTGCTCGACCCGAACATTGTGTTGTTCGGGCTGGGCGTGGCCGCGGTGTCCAGCGCCATTCCCATTTCGCTCGAAATGGTGGCCCTGAAACGCTTGCCGCAAGAAGCGTTTGGCATCATGACCAGCCTGGAGCCCGCGGTGGCCGCGATGCTGGGTTTGCTGATACTGGGCGAGCACCTGAGCGCCTTGCAGTGGCTGGCCATTGTGCTGGTGATGTGCGCTGCGGCAGGCAGCTCGGTCACGGCCAGTCGGGGCAAGCCCAAAGTGGTGGCGGAAGAAATTGTGATGTGAGATTCAGGACTGCAACAAGGCGCTGCGCGCGGCTGCTGCCACCTGTCGCGTCAGCCCATCCAGCAAGCCCGATGCTGCCCTGGCCGTCTGCCAGTGCAGCGGCACGTCCAGCGGGCTGTCAGGCACCAGCTCCACCAGCGAGCCGTCTGCCAGGTGGGGCGCTATCAGCGCCCCGGGGTGCAGCCCCCAGCCCATGCCGGCCAGCGCAGCGGTCACGAACGCCTGCGACGACGGCAGGCTGTGCCTGGGCAGCTCCACATGCCGGTGGCACAGGCGCCGCACCCACCGCGCCTGCAGCTCGTCCTTGGTGTTGAACACCAAACTGGGCGCTTGCCCAAGGCTGCCCGCGCCCACCCCGCTCGCAAAATACCGCGCCACAAACGCCGGGCTGGCCGCCGCCACATAGCGCATGGCGCCCAGCAGCTGGCTGTTGCAGCCGCTGGCTGGCCGGGCGGTACCCGTCACAGCGGCCAGCACGGCGCCGGTGCGCAGCCATTCGGCAGTATGGTCCTGGTCGTCCACGCTCACGCTCATCAGCACAGGCGCCTGCGAAGCAAACGCGGCCAGCGCAGGCGCGAACCAGGTGGCCAGGCTGTCGGCGTTCACGGCCACCGGCAGGTTCACGCGCGCCGCGCCTTCGGTTGCGAGCGCTGGCAAGGCATCGTTCAGGTCCTGTTCCAGCAGGCGCACGCGGTCCATGTGCTGGCACATGCGCCGGCCGGTGTCGGTGGGCATACACGGCTGGCCGCGCACCACCAGCGCGCAGCCCACGCGCTCTTCCAGCAGGCGCACGCGCTGCGACACGGCCGAGGGCGTCACATGCAGCGCGCGGGCTGCACGTTCGAAGCTGCCTTCGCGCACCACGGCGGCCAGGGCATGAAGAGCGGCGTAATCCAGCATGAATGCAGTTCTTCTTAATCGAGTGAAGTAAAGACAGTTTGCCTTCATTAAACAACGCAGGCAATCTCGCCACATGACTTTTGATTCCGTCTCCGCTTCGCTAGTGTTCCCAATCTTCCTGCAGGGCCTGGTGCTGAGCCTGGGGCTCATTGTGGCCATCGGCGCGCAAAACGCCTTTGTGCTGCGACAGGGGCTACGGCGCGAGCACGTGGCCAGCGTGGTGCTGTTCTGTGCACTCGCCGACGCTTTGCTCATCACCGCCGGTGTACTGGGCATGGCGCAGGCGCTCGGCAACAGCCCCGGCGTAGCCCGAGCCATGGCGCTGGCCGGAGCGGCTTTCCTGGCCTGGTACGGCTGGCAGGCGCTGCAGCGCGCGCGCCGGGCAAGCCAGCTGAGGGCGGCCGAGGGTGGCGCGGGCCTGAGCCACGGCGCCGCGCTGGCGCAGGCCGCCGCCTTCACCCTGCTCAACCCCCATGTGTACCTGGACACCGTGCTGCTGGTGGGCAGCATCGGCGCCCAACAACCGGCAGGGCTGCGGGGCTGGTTTGTGGCGGGTGCCAGCATCGCCAGCCTGAGCTGGTTCACGGCGCTCGGTTTCGGGGCGCGCTGGCTGGCACCGCTGTTCGCCAGGCCCCGCGCCTGGCAGGTGCTGGACGGCCTGATCGGCATGACCATGTGGCTGCTGGCGGCGCTGCTGCTGCGCCATGCGCTTCAGGGCGCCTGAGGCACCGGTATGTACTTGCCGCCTTACCACCAGTTCACCGACCGCGACGGATTGTTCGCGCTGATCAATGCCCACCGTCTGGGTACCTGGGTGTGCCAGGGCGCGAACGGGCTCATCGCCAACCACTTGCCTTTTGTGCTGGACCTCCAACAAGGCCCGCACGGAACCCTGCTGGGGCACGTGGCCAGGGGCAACGGGGTCTGGCGCGAACTGCACCCTCACACACCGTCGGTGGTGACCTTCCAAGGCCCGCAGGCCTACATCACGCCCGGCTGGTACCCGGGCAAGGACAGGCATGGACGGGTCGTACCCACCTGGAATTACGCCGTCGCCCATGCGCACGGCGTGGCCCGCGTTGTCGAGGATCGCGAAGGCCTGCTGGACCTGTTGACCCGGCTGACCGACGCCCAGGAGGCCGGGCGCTCGGTACCCTGGCGCATGGCTGACGCGCCGGCCGATTTTCTGGACCAGCTGATGCGCGCCATCGTCGGTATTCAAATGCCCATTGACCGGCTCGAAGGCAAGCTCAAGGCCAGCCAGGACGAAGCCTGGGCCGACCGGGAAGGAACCGTCCGTGGCTTGCGCGCGTCCACGAGCCACGGATCGCACGCCATGGCCGACCTCGTCCAGCAGGCCATGGACCGCGACACCACGCGCTGACGCAGGCAGGGTCCACCCCTTTCGGACCCGGTCGCGATATAAAAGCAGCTTCTTGAACCTGCGCCCGTCAATTCCCGCCATGTACCTCCCCACCCACTTTGAAGAACACCGCCCCGACGAACTGCAGCGCGTGATGCGCGAACACCCGTTGGGTACGCTGATCACCCAGGGGCCAGGCGGGCTGGACGCCAACCACCTTCCGTTTGAGCTGATTGAGGACGCTGGCCCACAGGGCACGCTGCGCGCCCATGTGGCGCGCGCCAACCCGGTGTGGCGCGAGGTGCCAGCCGATGGCGCCGACGTGCTCGTGGTCTTTCAGGCCAGCGACGCTTACATATCGCCCAACTGGTACCCCAGCAAGCCCGAACACCACCGCCACGTGCCCACCTGGAACTACCAGGTGGTGCACGCCCACGGCCGCCTGCGCGTGATGGACGACGAGCGCTTTGTGCGCGGGCTGGTGGCGCGCCTCACGCGCGAGCACGAGCAGCGATCGCAGCAGCCCAAGCCCTGGAAAATGGGCGACTCGGCGCCCGAGTTCATCACCGGGTTGCTGCAAGCCATAGTCGGGATAGAGATTGAAATCACCCGTCTGGTGGGCAAGTCCAAGCTCGGCCAAAACCGCGAGGACCGCGACCGGCTGGGCGCAGCGGCAGGGGTCGACGGCTTGGGGAACACACTGGCGGCTGAAGCGATGCGGCGCGCGGGTTGACACAACGCGGCCCATAGCACCTACCGGACAGACCGCCACGCGAAAGCCCCGCACAATCGCGCAGTGAAAAACAAACACTTCGCGCAGCTCATCGGCCTCTCAGCTTTGTGGGGTGCCTCGTTTTTGTTTTTGCGCATCGCCAGCCCGCTGCTGGGGCCCATGGTGCTGGCCGGTGGCCGGGTGGGCCTGGCCGCCGTCACCCTGGCCATCGTCATGCGCGCGCTGAACCACCGCTGGCCCTGGCAACACTGGCGCGAGCTGCTGGGGCTGGGCGTGCTGTCGGTGGCCGCGCCTTTTTTGCTGTATTCGTGGGCTGCGCTGCGCCTGCCGGCGGGCTACAGCGCCTTGCTCAACACCACCGCGGTGCTGTTTGGCACGCTGGCCGCGGCCTGGCTCAAGGAAGACACCTTGTCTGCGCGCAAGCTGCTGGGTTGCCTATGCGGTTTTCTGGGGGTCGGCCTGATCGTGCGGCTGGGCCCGGTGCAGCCCGATGCCGCCACGCTGGCCGCCGCGCTGGCCTGCATCACGGCGGCCGCTTGTTACGGCTTTTCCACATCGCTCATGAAACGCGCCACCACCCGTATGCAGCCCCTGGCCATTGCAGCGGGCATCCACGCCATGTCGCTGGTGCTCTTGCTGCCCGGCGCGGTGTGGGGGCTGCCGCAAGCGCAGTTCACACCGGCGGCGCTGGGCGTGCTGCTGATGCTCGGCGTGGTCACATCGGGTCTGGCCTATTGGGCGCACCTGCGCATCATTCGCCACGTGTCGCCCGTGGCGGCCATGAGCCCGGCTTTTATGATCCCGGTGTTTGGCGTCACATGGGGCCATATTTTCCTGGGCGAAGCGCTGTCGCCGGGCATTTTTGCCGGCGGCGCGCTGGTGTTGCTGGCCACCGCGCTGGTGACGGGATTCAACCCGCTGCGGCGCACAGGGGTGGAAGACCCGGTGCCGTGACCACACGCCTCACCAGGGGTGTTTAGCGCTGCGCCTTCAGCGCGTCGTAGGCATCGTTCACCCGCTTGAACGCGTCTTCGGCCAACTTGTGCACCAGCGGCGGCACATGGCCCAGGCGGTCTGGGTGGTATTGCTGCAGCAGCATGCGCCGCGCGCGCTCCACCTCGGCCCACGGGCTGCCCTGGGCCACCCCCAATACCGCCCAAGGGTTGGCCGGTGGCGTGTGCGACAAGTCGGGGTGTGGGTCTGCACCTTCTTCAAAACTTGCTTCGTCCTGTGGCGGCTCATGGCGCTGCACCACACACACCGAAGCCTGCCAATCGACGGCGTACTCGGTTTGACACGCGGGGCAACGGATGTCGCTGGGGCTGTCCATCTGCGGAATGCGCAGGCGCTTCTGGCAACAGGTGCAGCGAATGATGGCGGTGGCCGGCTGGGCTGGTGGCGGCTCATCGTCAAGCGCGGGCTGCGGCGCTGAGCCAGTGGGCACTTGCGTGCCCACCGCCGCACGCAACAGCTCGGTTTTGGACATGGGCCGCTGGCGCAGCTCGGCGCGCAAGGCTTCACCCACCGCCAGGTTGCTGCCGTAGGCGCGCTGCAGTTCGGCGAGCTCGTCCACCGACAAGGCCTGCAACGGGCGCGCACGGTTCAGCTGCACGTCCAACGCCACATCGGGCGCTTCGCGGGCCTGCAAATGGCGCGCATGCACGATGTCCTCACCCGTGAGCGCCGCCGTGGCCAGTGCGTCCTGCGGGTCCAGCAGGCCAGCAAGCATCTCAATGGTCCGTCGCGGCACACCCAGAAACACGGCGCAGGCATCGGCCAGCTCTTCTTTGATGGACTCAATGGGCCGAAACCCAATCCGCAACTGACTCACATCCCAATACGACACACCCATCGCGCTGGCCAAGTCGCTTTGCGACAGGTCGCGCTCGCTGGCGCATTGCATCAGCGCGGCGGTCAGCAAGCCGCCCGGGCGGTGGCATTCGTCCGGGTCCACCCGCCCGCTCCAGGGCACGGGGGCAAATTGAACCGGTTTTTTGCGAAAGGCCGAAGCGGTGTCGCGGGCAGTGGCTTGGGGCATGGCGCAGGGCGGTGTTTCGCGAGAAACAAATGAAAGGCATCAAAGAAACGGCAGGCACGATGGTAGCTGCTGCGACCCGCAGCGCCGTCAGGGCAGGCGGCGAACTTTTCACGGCGGAGGCAGCGCTTGCGACCCGCCAAGGGCCCTTTGGGTCAAAATCACGGCTCCAAGCCTTACCACCGGTGCAGAACACAACATGAAAAAGATCCTGATCCTCAACGGCCCCAACCTGAACTTGCTGGGCACCCGCGAGCCTGCGCAATACGGGTACACCACGCTGGCCGATGTGGAAGCCTTCTGCAAGGCACATGGCGAAAGCCTGGGTTACGAGGTCGAGTGCTTCCAGAGCAACTGGGAAGGCGCCCTGCTGGACAAAGTGCACGAATATGGCCGGCTCTACAGCGAGGGGAAGGCGTTGGGCGTGGTGTTCAACCCGGGGGCCTTCACCCACACATCCATCGCGCTGCATGACGCGATCAAGGGCGTGGATCCGTTGCCTGTGATCGAGTGCCACGTGTCCAACGTGCATGCACGAGAAGCCTTTCGCCATCACTCCTGGGTATCGCCTGCGGCCGCGGGCATTGTGGTTGGTTTCGGCGTTGACGGTTACCTGATTGCCATGGACGGCCTGGTGCGCAAATTTGTGAACTCGGCTGCAACGAAACCATCCTGAAAGGACCTGAATCCAGACCACCGCTGGAGGTCTTTGCCACCAGACCGCAGCCGGCAGCGCCTGCGCCGCAGCCGCGCCTGGGCGCTGCAAAACTCAATGTTCAGACAGCGGGAAATCGTAGTCTTCGTCCAGCGCACGCCCTGCCATGTAGGGCAATATCCGCACCAAAAACACCTCACCCACCCATTGACGGGTGACGTCATCCACCGGCGCGGGGCCGGCCTGCAGAGAAAGACAACTGAAGGCCGTGATGCCGACGTCAAACGAAAGGCCTGAAGGCACCGGCTGGGCGCCCGCCTCGCTGTCGCTGGGGGTTTCACTTTCGATGCGCCAAGCCGCCAGAAAACGCTCGAAATAGCCCACGGTGCCACGGCGCCAGGCGTCGGCCAGGTAAACGTGCCACACGCCGGCGTCTTCGGTCACGAAGCCCCATGAAAACTCAAAAATACGCTCCGGCATGAGATCCGCCACACCGATGCCCTGCACGTCTTCGCGGGCCAGGAACTCAGCCACCAAAGACCCGGGGCCAGAAGGTTCACCCCGCACGAAACGCTGCACCTCTTCCTGCCGCACATCGAACAACGGCCTCGGGTCAGACCACGAACGCTTGGCGCGGTTGATGAGCCTGGAGGTGGCATCCACGCTTTTTTGCGCGGTGATGCAGCGGTCCATAAAGGTTCTCCGGCCTTCGGGCGTCGAGATCAGCGCCACGGTTTCGTCAAACGCCGCATCGTCTCGCAGTTGCCCCTCTTCACGCATACGCAGCACGATGTCGAGCATGGAATTGCGGGTGATGTGCTCGATGGTGTAGGCCATCTCACCGCCCTCGAAGTCTTGCATGGACTGCTGGATCCAGGCCATGGTCTCCAAGTGAGAAAGGCCTTGGGGTGCCCGCGGCATGTCGTTGAACAGTGCCCTGAGCACCCTGACCGTATCCAAATCGCTGGCCATGTTGGCTCCCGTGGTAACTGGTGACGTCTGTCGGAGCGTCGTTTGCTTACTTGTAAAACACCTCGACCTTGCCCTTGATCTTCATCAGCAGCGGCTGGCCCTTGCGGTCCACCGTTTTGCCGGCGGGCACTTTTACCCAGCCTTCGCTGATGCAGTATTCGGCCACATCAAAGCGCTCGCGGTCGTTCAGGCGAATGCCAATGTCGTGCTCAAACACAGCGGCCACATGGTGCGGGCTGCGCGGGTCGATAGAAAGGTGGTCGGGCAGCGCTGGGGCTTGGGTCGCGTCGGTCATGAAAAAGCATTCACAGAATAGGAAGGAGCGGTGATTTTCCCGGATTTGGCCGGGCCTGCACGGCGCTGGGGCGACAAAGCGTGAAGCATCCCGCTTATCACCCTCGCAGAAGCACCCGGTAAGGCTCAGCCACCCAGGCCAGCAAACACGTTTTGCACGTCTTCGTTCGCGTCGAGCGCCGCCAGAAAGCTTTCCACCTCGTCCAGCTGTTCGGGGCTCAGGCTGCCGGGGTCGATCGGGTTCTTGGGCTTGTAGCCCAGCTTGGCCGACAGCACGGTAAAGCCCTGCGCAGGCAGCGCGCGGCTGACCAGGTCCAGATCGGTCGGGTCGGTCATGAACACGGTCACGCCGTCTTCGTCGCCCACGTCGAAGTCTTGTGCCCCGGCTTCAATGGCGGCCATTTCGGGGTCGGCGCCCGGTTGGGCGGGTTCGGCCTCGATGATGCCCACATGGTCAAAGTCCCAAGACACCGAGCCGCTGGTGCCCTGCTGACCCTTGCGAAACAGCACGCGCATGTCCGACGCGGCGCGGTTCACGTTGTCGGTCAGGCACTCGATCATCACCGGCACGCGGTGCGGTGCGAAGCCTTCGTAAATGACGTGTTCAAAATGCACCGCCTCGCCAGTGAGCCCGGCGCCCTTCTTGATGGCCCGGTCCAGCGTTTCTTTGGGCATGGACACCTTGCGCGCCTGCTCCACCACCAGACGCAAGCGCGAGTTGGCGGCCGGGTCAGCGCCGTGGCGCGCAGCGATCATGATGTCTTTGGCCAGCTTGCCAAACAGCCGCCCTTTGGCGTTGGCCGCCAGATCTTTGTGTTTTGCTTTCCACTGCGCGCCCATGGGTATTCCTTGTGTTGTGGCTGACCAGAGCACGCAAGTTTAGTGGAGCCCGACCGGACGACCTGCGAACCGCGGCGCCGTCTGGCGCTCAGGTTTGCTCAGTGGCAAACGACAGGCTGCGTCCGCCCAGCGCCTGCTGCAGCATGTCCACAAACGCCCGCGTCTTGGCCGGCATGAGTTTGCGCCCCGGGTACACCGCCCAGGCGGTACTGCTGGGCAGGTGCCAACCGGGCAAAACACGCCGCAAAACGCCCCCGCGCACAGCCCTTTGGGCAAACCCGTCTGGCAGCGCCGCAATACCGGCACCCGCGCTGGCCAGGCGCATCAGCATCTCAGGCGAATTCGCACTCAGCCTGCCCACGGGCACCGCGTCCCAGCGCTGCCCACCCTGCACCAGCGTCCAGCCGGCGGCCTCGCCGCTGCCACGCATCAGGCGCACGGCCGCGTGGCGCGCCAGGTCGTCGGGGCTCTGCGGGTCGCCGTGTTCGGCCAGGTAGTCGGGCGAGGCATACAAGCCGTGGGTAAACACCGCCAGCTTGCTGGCCACCAGCAGCGCGTCGTCAGGCAGATCGCCCATGCGGATGGCCACATCGAAACCCTCGCCCAGCAAGTCCACCCGCCGGGGCGACAGGTCCAGCTCCAGCGAAATGGCGGGGTGCAGCGCCATGAAGGCGGCCAGGCTGTCCACCAGCAGCAGGTTGGCAAAGTCGCTGGGCATGGACACGCGCAGCCGCCCGCTCGGCGCCGCCTGGCGCTGCTCGCGCAGCACGGCCACGGCGTCCATTTCGGCCACCACCTGGCGCGCATGCTCCAGCAGTTGCAGACCAAATTCGGTGACGGTTTGGCGCCGCGTGGTGCGCAGCAGCAGGCGCTCGCCCATGCGCTGTTCCAGCGCTGCCAAGCGGCGCGATACGGTGGATTTGGGCAAGCCCAGGCGCTCGGCCGCGCGGCTGAAGCTGCCCAGCTCGGCCACGCGGGCAAAGATCAGCAAATCGTTGGGGTCCACCCCGTATTCAGCGCTTGATTGTTCCACCATAGCAACAATCATATCCATTTCAAGGGATTTTCAAGACGATTGATCCACCTTAAAGTCAACGCATCGAACAACGCTTTTCAAGGAAAACACCATGAACATCCTGCAAATCAACGCCAGTGCCCGCCGCGAAGGCGCCAACTCCACCAAAGTGGCCAACAGCGTGGTCGAGCGCCTGAAAGCGGCCAACCCCGCCGCCACGCTCACCCTGCGCGACCTGGCCGTGACGCCACACCCGGTGCTGGACGAAGCCGCCCTGGGCGCCCTGTTCACTCCGGCCGATCAGCGCAGCCCCGAGCAAGCTGCCCGCGTGGCGCTGGACGACGCGCTGATTGCCGAAATCCAGTCGCACGACACGATCGTGCTGGGCGTGCCCATGTACAACTTTGGCGTGCCGGTGCAGTTCAAGGCCTGGATCGACGCCATTGCCCGCGCCGGCACCACCTTCCGCTACACCGCCACCGGCCCCGAAGGCCTGCTGACGGGCAAGACGGTGTACGTGGCCCTGGCCCGGGGCGGCCTGTACCGCGACACGCCCAACGATTCGCAGGTGCCTTACCTCAAGGCTGTGTTGGGCTTCCTGGGCATGACCGACGTGCGCTTCATCTACGCCGAAGGCCTGGCCATGGGCCCGGAAGGGGCGGCCAAGGGCTTTGCCCAGGCCGAAGCCGACCTGGAAGCGGCCCTCACTTGATTTGACACGCCCCGCCCCGTTTCACCAGGAGACTGCCATGACCACCACCCTCACCGCACCCAGCGTCCAGCAACCACGCCGCGTGGAGCGCCTGATCGCGGGTCAAGCCACGTCGGACGGCGCGGGCGTGAAGCTCACCCGCGTGCTCACGCAAGACTTGCAGCGCCGGCTCGACCCATTTTTGATGCTCGACGCCTTTGGCAGCGACAACCCGGACGACTACATCGCCGGGTTCCCGGACCACCCGCACCGCGGCTTTGAGACCATCACCTACATGATCGCGGGCCGCATGTTGCACCGCGACAGCGCGGGCAACGAGGGTCTGCTGGAAAACGGTGGTGTGCAGTGGATGACCGCCGGCAAAGGTGTGATCCATTCAGAGATACCGCAGCAGGAAGAAGGCGTGATGGAAGGCTTTCAGCTCTGGCTGAACCTGCCCGGGCGCGACAAGATGAACGCGCCCTGGTACCGCGATTTCAAGAACGCCGAGCTGCCGCAGTTCACCACGCCCGAGGGCGTGGCCGTGACCGTGATCGCCGGTGAGAGCCACGGTGTGGGCGGTGCCGTGACCCGTGACGCCACCGCGCCGGTTTACCTGGACCTGCACCTGCCGGCAGGCACTGCGTTCGCCCAATCTTTGCCGGCCGGGCACAACGCTTTTGTGTATGTGTACCGGGGTGAAGTCACCATTGGTGGCCAGCGCGTGCCGGCGCAGCGCATGGCCCTGCTGGCCAACGAGCCCGGTGCCGATGGCGTGGTGATGGAAGGCACCAGCGACGCCAAGGCGCTGCTGATCGCCGGTTGCCCGTTGAACGAACCGATCGCGCAATACGGCCCGTTCGTGATGAACGCCAAAGACGAGATTTACCAGGCGCTGAACGACTTCCGCGATGGGCGCCTGGGTGAGGAAACTCGGGCTTGAAAGCCTGACGACTCAGCCCCTGGGGTGCTCCAGCCGGCGCAGGCGCAGAGCACACCCCATGGCAACGAGGGCGCAAGCGCTGGCCAGCCAGAACACGCTGGCCAGCCCCAAGGCGGACGACAGCAGCCCACCACCCAAGCCACCCAGGACCCCGGGCAGACCATAGCCCACCACGGTGTAGAGCGCCTGCCCGCGCCCGCGCAAGCGGCCCGGGAAGTGGTGCGACAGCAGCGCAATGCACACCGTGTGGTGCGCCGCAAAGGTGATGGCGTGCAGCGCCTGCGCCAGCAGCAACAGCGGCAACACCATGGGCAAAGCGGCGGTCAGGCCCATGCGCAACGCCATCAGTGCAGCCGCCAGCACCAGCCAGCCGGTGAGCGAGAGCAAGGGCAGCCAGCGCCCCTGAAAGAAAAACCAGCCAATCTCGATCACCACCGACAAAGCCCACAGCAGGCCAATCACCGTCTTGCTGTAGCCCAGGCTGTCCAGATACAGCGAGAAAAACACGTAAATGAAGATGTGCGCCAGCACATGAAAAAACACGGCGGCGAAAAACCAGCGCACCGCCGGCAGGCGCAACACCGGCCACATATTGGGGTGCGCGTCTTCGTGGTGAGCGGTTTCTTTGAAGTCGGGCAGCAGCCACACGCTGACCACCACCGCCGCCAGCGTCACCAGCGTCCAGGCGGGGAAATGCCCCATGCCAAAGCGCTCAAACCACCAGCCGGCGCTGACCACCGTGATCAGAAAACCCAGCGAACCCCAGAGCCGCACGCGGCCATAGCGTTTGGCGTCAAACGCGCCACCCTGGCTCACCAGGTGCGCCAACGCGGCTTCGCTCATGGGCATCATGGCGCTGGTGTGGGTGAACATGAGCAGCAACACCACAAACAGCGCCACGCCGCCGAGCGGAAACCACAGGCCCATGGACAGAAGCAGCGCCACCGTAGCCCCAAAACGCAACAGCTTCACGCGCTCGCCGGTGCGGTCGCTCAGCATGCCCCAACCGTAGGGCGCAAACAGGCGGGTGGCCGACTGCACCGACGTGAGGACCGCAATGGCGATCAGGCTGAATCCCAGCTCTTTCAGCCACAGCGGCAGGTAGGGGTTGAAAAACCCGATGTGCGCGAAATAGCTGGCTGAGAGCGCCGCAAACGGGAACAGTTGTCTGCGCTGGCTCACCGCGCGCCCCGTTCGGGCTGAGCCTGATTTCCCGATCGTCCTGAACCTGTCGAAGAAAGCCCTCGCAAGCCCTTCGACAGGCTCAGGGCGAACGGGAGTGACGGGTGCACGAAAGACTTGAAATCAACGGCGAGAAGCTGCGGCGATGTCAGGCGTCTCGACCTTGACATCACCACACTGCGCGCGGTGGCGCAGCGCGTGGTCCATCACCACCAGCGCCAGCAGCGCTTCCATGATGGGCGCTGCGCGGATACCCACACACGGGTCGTGCCGGCCCTTGGTGATGACTTCGGTGGGTTGTCCGTCCACGTCAATGCTGTGGCGCGGCACCAAAATGGAGCTGGTGGGTTTGATGGCCACGGACACGTCCAGGTCTTGCCCGGTGCTGATGCCGCCGAGCACACCCCCGGCGTTGTTGCCCACAAAGCCTTCGGGCGTGAGCGAATCACCGTGCGTGCTGCCGCGCTGCGCCACACTGGCGAAACCGGCGCCAATTTCCACACCCTTCACCGCGTTCAATCCCATCATGGCGTAGGCAATGTCGGCATCGAGCTTGTCGTACAGCGGCTGACCCAGGCCCACCGGCATGTTTTTGGCCACCACGCGCAGGCGAGCACCACACGAGTCACCGCTCTTGCGCAGCGCACCCATGAAGTCTTCCAGCGCTGAAACGTCGGCCACTGGCGCAAAAAACGGGTTGTTGGGCACATGGTCCCAGCTCTCAAAGCCAATGGCCACATCACCAATTTGCGTCATGCAGGCGTGAAAGGTGGTGCCGTAGCGCTCTTTCAGCCACTTCTTGGCCACCGCGCCGGCCGCCACGGTGGGCGCCGTGAGGCGGGCCGAGCTGCGACCACCGCCGCGCGGGTCGCGGATGCCAAACTTTTGCCAGTAGGTGTAGTCGGCATGGCCGGGCCGGAAAGTCTGCAGGATGTTGCCGTAGTCTTTGCTGCGCTGGTCGGTGTTGCGAATCAGCAGCGCAATAGGCGTGCCGGTCGTCTGGCCTTGGTACACACCGCTCAAAATTTCCACCGCATCGGGCTCGTTGCGCTGGGTGACGAATTTGCTGGTGCCGGGACGGCGGCGGTCCAGGTCCAGCTGGATGTCGGCCTCGGTCAGCGCCATGCCGGGCGGACAGCCGTCGATCACGCAGCCAATGGCCGGGCCGTGGGATTCACCAAAGTTGGTGACGCAAAACAGGGTGCCGAAGGTGTTGCCGCTCATAGTGGGCTGGATTATCCCAGAGGGCCGACGTGGTGCTGCACCGCCCAGTCTGGTGCGTCCCAGCGCAGCTTTCGGTGCATGCGGGCGCTCGAACAGCTGCAAAGGCCAATGGAACGCTTCATGCTTTGTGCTGCATTGCAACAATTTGATTGCACCCACCGCCCAAGGAGCGCCCCATGCTGGACCGAACCACCACCCTGTTCTCCCATGTCAAACCCGGTGAAACCGAATTTGTGCGCGGCGGCCTGCGCGACTTTTTTCTCTACCGCGACCTGGGCGTGGCGGCAGCCACGCACGGTAAGGTGGTGGCGCACCTGGTGAAGGCCAACCTGCCGCCCGACGGTGGCACGGGCTGGCACATCCACGAGGCCGACTTCCAGATCGTGATCATGACCAAAGGCTGGGCCAAGTTCATGTACGAAGACCAGGTGACGCTGGTAGAAGCCGGCGACGTGGTGCACCAGCGCCCGGGCATTCGCCACTACCTGTTTGACTACTCGCCCGACATGGAATACCTGGAAATCGTGTCGCCGGCAGACTTCAAATCGGTGCAGGTCGACCCGGTCTGTGAAATCCCGAAGCCCACACCCTGGACCGAGCCGTGAGAGCGACCAAGACATGGCGCCTTTCCGGCGCGAAGTACCCCAGTCCAGAGGTGCCGCGGAACTGGCTCTGCCAGGCCGCAGGCACCGCCCCCTTGAGGGGGTCACGCGCAGCGCGGTAGGGGGTGGGTCAAAATTCTGCCTCAAGCTCGTCAATTTCGTCGGGTTCCGCCTGTGCCGCCGCCACCCATTCTTTCATCGCAGGCAGGGCCATGATGGCGTCGCAGTAGGCCACGCATTCGGCATCCAGCGGTACGTCGTAGGTGATGAAGCGGGTGACCACCGGCGCAAACATCGCGTCGGCGATGCAGGGCTTGGCGCCGAACAGGAACGGGCCGCCGTACTTGGCCAGACACTCCTGCCAGATGATTTCAACCCGGTCGATGTCGGTGCGTGCCCGCGACCAGAGTTTGAAGCCGGGAAAGTGGGCCTTGATATTCATGGGCAGCGACGAGCGCATGGCGCTGAAGCCCGAATGCATTTCGCCGCAAATGGCGCGGCAGTGGGCACGGGCAGCGCGGTCGGCCGGCAGCAGCCCGGCTTTGGGCTTGATCTCGTTCAAATACTCGCCGATGGCCAGCGTGTCCCACACGTGCACGCCGTCGTGCTCCAGCGAGGGCACGCGCATGGAGGCCGACAGCAGCAGCATTTCGGCCTTCATGGCCGGGTCGTCGGGCGAAATGGTGTTTTCGGTGAACTCCAGCTTGGCCAGTTTGGCCATGAGCCAGCCGCGCAGAGCCCACGCGCCATAATTTTTGCTGCTGATCGTGAGAACCGCCTTGGCCATTAACATGCTCCTTTTGAAGCGGTACCACGAGCAATCCCTGTGCCACCTTTGTGCATGCCGAACGCACCAGCCGGGTGCAACCCGCGCTGGCCCATTACTTGCCTGCACAACAGCATCCCAACAGAGGAAAGAGCGCAATGCTGTACCAGGCCTACCAACTTCAGTCCGACCTGGCCTCGCCGCTGCGGCTGGCGGCCCAGCACCTCAGCGCCTCGCTCTGGCTCCAGCAAACCGAGCGCACCCTGCTGCGCAAAGTGGCGGCTGCGTGCGATGTGCTGTCGCGCCTGCACCTCACCCATTCGCGCCCGCCTTACAACATCCATTCGGCCACGGTGGACGGCCGCGAAGTCCCGGTGGTGGAAGAAACCGTGCTCACGCTGCCGTTTGGCACCCTGCTGCGCTTTCGCAAAACCGATACCGACCTGCCGCCCCAACCCAAGGTGCTGTTGGTGGCGCCGCTTTCAGGCCACTTTGCCACCCTGCTGCGCGAAACCGCGCGCACGCTGTTGCAAGACCACGAGGTGTTCATCACCGATTGGCACAACGCGCGCGATGTGTCGCTGCTGCACGGCGGGTTCAGCCTGGACGACTACATCAGCTACATGATCGCGTTCACCGAAGCGGTGGGCGAAGGCAGCCACCTGGTGGCGGTGTGCCAGCCTTGCGTGGCCGCGCTCGCCGCCACGGCCATCATGGCCGAAGACGACAACCCGGCCCAACCGCGCAGCCTCACACTGATGGCCGGCCCGGTGGACTGCCGCGTGAACCCCACGGAAGTGAACCGGCTGGCGGTGAGCAAGCCCATCGCGTGGTTTGAGAAGAACCTCATCAGCCATGTGCCGCTGCCCCACACCGGGTTCATGCGCCGGGTGTACCCCGGTTTTGTGCAGCTCTCGGCCTTCATCAGCATGAACCCGGAGCGGCACAAGCAGTCGTTTCGGCACATCTACGACCACCTGGACCACGGCCGGGTGGAGGAAGCCGCCACCATTCAGGACTTTTACGAGGAATACCTGGCGGTCAACGATTTGCCGGCCGAGTTCTACCTGGAAACGGTGGAAAAAGTGTTTCAAACCTACGACCTGCCCCGCGGCGTGCTGCAGTACAAAGGCCGCACCGTCAACCCCGCAGCCATCCGCCGCACAGCGCTCATGACGGTGGAGGGCGAGCGCGACGACATTTGCGCCGTGGGCCAGACGGTAGCTGCGCAGGACCTGTGCCCCAGCGTGCGGCCCTATCTGAAAACACACCATGTGCAAACCGGCGTGGGGCATTACGGCGTGTTCAGCGGGCGTCGCTGGAACCAGCAGATTTACCCGCGGGTGCGGGACATGATCCACAGCTCGATGTAACCCCCCGCGCCGCGCTGCGCGCGTCACTCCCCTGCTGGGGGCAACACCAGCGGTTTGGCAGAGCCAGCCCCGCGGTTTCCGGGGTTGTGGACGTTTCACGCAAACGGCGCTGCCATGCAAAACACCCCGGCTGGCGGGGCGTTTTGCGTGGCGCCGGTGGGTTTACTTGGCGGCTTCGACGGGGGCAGCGCCCTCTTCCTCGGGCCAATCGCGGATGTAGGCTTTGAGCATCTTGTTTTCAAAGTTCTGGCTGTCCACCACGGCTTTGGCAACGTCGTAAAAGCTGATCACACCCATGAGCATGCGGTTGTCCATGACGGGCATGTAGCGGGTGTGGCGCTCCAGCATCATGGGGCGCACCTCGTCCAGCTCGGTCTCTGGTGTGCAGCTCATGGGGTGGTCGTCCATCACGGTGCGCACCGTCTTGCCATTGAGCACACCGCCGTTTTTCGCCAGCGTGTGGATCACCTCGCGAAAGGTCAACATGCCCACCAGTTCCCCGCGGTCCATCACGGCCAGCGAACCAATGTCGTATTCCGACATGGTTTGCACCGCACGGTCCAGCGATTCTTCGGGCTGGCAGGTGTAGAGCGTTCCGCCCTTGACGCGCAAGATGTCACTGACTTTCATGGCTGTTCTCCTCGGAGTTTCGCTGTCTCCAGCTGGGCTGTTGTGGGTGGGAATATAGCCCACAATAAACGGTAAAACCACTGCGCACAACCGGTTTCGGGTGTGACGCTTCAACTCTGGAGACCCTGCATGTCCGATTATTCCGACCCTGGCTTTGACACCCTGGCGCTGCACGCCGGTGCCACGCCCGACGCCACGGGCGCGCGCGCCGTGCCGATCCACCTCACCACATCGTTCGTGTTCGAGTCCAGCGACCACGCCGCCGCCCTGTTCAACCTGGAGCGCGCAGGCCATGTGTACAGCCGCATCAGCAACCCGACCAACGCGGTTTTTGAGCAGCGCATGGCCGCGCTGGAGGGCGGCATTGGCGCCATTTCGGTGGCCAGCGGCCAGGCCGCGCTGCACCTGAGCGTGGCCACGCTCATGGGCGCGGGTTCGCACATCGTCGCCAGCACGGCGCTGTACGGCGGCAGCCAGAACCTGCTGCACTACACGCTGCGCCGCTTCGGCATCGAAACCACGTTTGTGAAGCCGGGCGACATCGATGGCTGGCGTGCCGCCGTGCGGCCCAACACCAAACTGTTTTTCGGCGAAACCGTGGGCAACCCGGGCCTGGACGTGCTGGACATACCAACCGTGGCGCAAATCGCCCACGAGGCCGGCGTGCCCCTACTGGTGGACAGCACGCTGACCACGCCCTACCTGATCAAACCTTTTGAGCACGGCGCCGACCTCGTTTACCACTCGGCCACCAAGTTTCTAAGCGGCCACGGCACCGTGATTGGCGGCGTGGTGGTGGACGGTGGCAGTTTCGACTGGGACAAATCGGGCAAATTCCCCGAGCTGACCGAGCCCTACGACGGTTTCCACGGCATGACCTTCAGCGAAGAAAGCACCGTGGGCGCGTTCCTGCTGCGCGCGCGGCGCGAAGGCCTGCGCGACTTTGGCGCCTGCCTGTCGCCACACAGCGCCTGGCTGATATTGCAAGGCATTGAAACGCTGTCGCTGCGCATGGACCGGCACATGGCCAACACCGAGCGCGTGGTGCAGTTTCTGGCCAGCCACCCGCTGGTGGGACGCGTGGGCCACCCGCTGCTGGACAGCCACCCGAGCCACGCCCTGGCTGAAAAGCTGTTGCGCTTTGGCGCCAAGGGCGCGGGCTCGGTGTTCAGCTTCGACATCAAAGGCTCGCGCGAACAGGGCAAAGCCTTCATTGAAGCGCTGAAAATTTTCAGCCACCTGGCCAACGTGGGCGACTGCCGCTCGCTGGTGATCCACCCGGCCAGCACCACCCATTTCCGCATGGCGGACGAAGCTCTGGCCGGTGCCGGCATTGGCCCGGGCACGATCCGCCTGTCCATCGGGCTGGAGGATGCGGACGATTTGATCGACGACTTGAAGCGCGCGCTGAAAGCGGCGGAAAAAGCGGCCTGATACACAAACACCGTTCGGGCTGAGCCTGTCGAAGCCCTTCGACAAGCTCAGGGCGAACGGAATGGAGACCCAACATGTACCTCACCGTCAACGGCGCAAAAACCTATTGCTACACCGGCGGCAAAGCCTTCGATGCCGCCAAACCCACCGTGGTCTTCATCCACGGCGTGCTGAACGACCACAGCGTCTGGATTTTGCAAAGCCGCTACCTGGCCCACCACGGTTTCAACGTGCTGGCGGTCGACCTGCCAGGCCACTGCAAGAGTGGCGGCGACGCGCCGTCGTCTGTCGAGGAAGCCGCCGATTTCATTGCCGCCATGCTGCACGCCGCGGGTGTGCAAAAGGCCGCACTGGTGGGCCACAGCTGGGGCTCGCTGATCGCGCTGGAAGCGGCGGCGCGCCTGCAAGACCGCGTGAGCCGCCTGGTGCTGGTGGGTACCGCTTACCCCATGAAGGTGTCGCCCGCGCTCATTGAAGCTTCGCTGAACGAGCCCATGAAAGCGCTGAACATGGTGAACGTGTTTTCGCGCAGCACGCTGGCCGCACCGCCCTCGGCGCTGGGGCCGGGCACCTGGGTGTTTGGCGCCGGCATGGCGCTGGGGCGACGGGTGCTGGCGAGCAACACCGCCGTGAACGTGTTCCACCGCGGCTTTGTGGCCTGCGACCGCTACGCGGGCGGTGAAGCCGCCATGGCCAAGCTGCCTTGCCCGGTGCTGTTTTTGCTGGGCGCGCAAGACCAGATGACGCAACCCAAGGCCGCAAAAACCTTGATCACAGCCGCGCAGGCCAGCGGCCAACGGGTGCAAGTGGCGCAGCTGCCGGTGGGCCACCACCAGATGACGGAAGCGCCCGACGCCACCCTGTTTGCCATTCGGGACTTTTTGACGCCATGAGCCACCCGCCGCATGGCCCGCTGAGCCCCGCCGATGTGTCTCGGGTGATTGAAATGGCCTGGGAAGACCGCACCCCGTTTGAAGCCATCGAGCGGCAGTTTGGGCTCAACGAGCCGGCCGTGGTGGCGCTGATGCGGCGCGAGCTGAAGTTGCGCTCGTTCAAAATGTGGCGCGAACGCATGGCCGGCCGCGCCACCAAACACGACAGCCTGCGTCAGCCAGGCGCCCCGCGGCACCGGGCCAGCCACACACGGCAAGCCTGAATCAGGACCCTGAGCGGAGGGAGCGCTGACCGGGCATTTCCGACTGGCGCGATGCGTGTGCCCGGGTGTGCTGCGTGCCTTTGTGCGAGGCGTGCACCACGCCCAGGCTCTGGGTTTCAAACTGCGAAGCTTGCGGAAACAGGCTCTGCAGTGTGGCCTTCACCTGGGCCAGCCTTGGGTCGTGGCCGTGCGCATCGTCCGTGGTGTCGTTGACGCAGAAAAAGTCCAGCTGCCCGCTGGCTTTCACCAAGGCTGCCAGCTGCCCTGCCTGATCGGCATCGCCCGTGGCCACGTACAGGTGGGCGTAGTCCCGAATTTTGGCCACACCATGCGCCAGGGCCCAGCGCAGCACGAAGTCGGACACCAGGGTCGGGTTGTCCCAGGTGCGAAACACGCCGGAACGCACCCGCTCGAACAGCTCAGGCGCCTCGTCTTCCAGCCGAAACAGCAGCGACTTCAACATAGGCCGCGGCGAGTGCGCAAAGGTGCGGGGCGTGTGGCAGTAGTCGGCTCCGCTGAGCGAAGGCAGCGCGTTGAGCCACTGGTCCGACAAGCGGCTGGCGTTTTCCAGCGAATTGTCATCCGGCCGCATGGGGCCTTCCCGCACGTCCGGGTCGTCAGACCAGGCGGCATAAAAACCACCCGGCCAAAACCAGTGATCCAGCCGAACCGGCGCGCCAAAAAACACGTCGTCGTTGAGATAAAAATAGCGCTCGGACAGCCCGGTAATGCGGTGGATGTAGGACTCGATGTTGCCGGAATCGAAAGTGGGCAGGCGGTCGGCGGGTAGCAAATCGCGGTGGCTCACCACGGTGAGGCGGCTGGTATCGCGCAGCCAGGGCGGCGTCTGCTCGTCGGTCACCAGGTACACATGGCCGTGATCGGGGAAAAACCGCTCCAGCGCACGCAAACTGTAGCGCAGCTCCTCGTTGTCCCGAAAACGCCCCTCCACATTGCCGAAGGGTGCCAGCGCCTCGGTTTGGGCGGCGTCCATGCCGAGAGCGGCCCGGTGCCTTTTGGCACGCCAGACAGGGTCGTTGCCGTCTACCCAGAGGTAAACGATATCGATGGAGGGCTCGGCAACTGGGGGAAGCATGACTAGAAAAAACGAAGCGCAAAAGCGAAAAAATGGCAATCGCCATGAAAGGGGCCGGCTTGAGCGAAGCCAAAGCCGGCGCAACGGTTCCCTGGCATTCACAACCGGGGACAAATGGTACGGTGGTTTGGCTGCTTGAGCGTGGCCACGGGTTATCGGCATGGCGCGGTCAAGCCCGCACCCAAGCGGCCAGCGCTGCCAGAATGGCGCCATGCACACAACCATTTCCCCCGAAGCCATCACGCCCGCCATGACCCCGGCACGCGCCCAGGCCATTGCCGCCAACTTTGACCTGCGCGCCCTGCCCGCCGACTTTCTGGCCAACCCCTACCCGGTGTACGCCGCGCTGCGCGCAAGCGAGCCGGTGCGGCGCATGCCCGACGGCTCGTATTTTCTGACCCGCTACACCGACCTGGTGACCGTGTACCGCGACGCAGCCACCTTCAGTTCGGACAAACACGTGGAATTTGCGCCCAAATACGGGGCGGGTTCACCGCTGTTTGAGCACCACACCACCAGCCTGGTGTTCAACGACCCGCCGCTGCACACCCGCGTGCGCAAGCTCATCATGGGCGCGCTCACCCGGCGCGCCATTGCCGACATGGAACCCGGCCTGGTGCAGTTGGTGGACGGTCTGCTCGACCGATTGGCCGAACAAGGCGGTGGCGATCTGATCGAAGACTTTGCCTCGGCCATTCCGGTGGACATCATCGGCAACCTGCTGGGTGTGCCCCACCCCGACCGCGGGCCGCTGCGGGCCTGGTCGCTGGCCATTTTGGGCGCGCTGGAACCGGTGGTGTCGCCCGAGCAGCAAGCGCTGGGCAACCAGAGCGTGACCGACATGCTGGACTACCTGCGCACCCTGGTGGCGGCGCGCCGCCGGCAACCCGGCGACCCCGAGCGCGACGTGTTGACCCGGCTGATTCAGGGCGAGGCCGGCGGTGAACAGCTCAGCGAAGTGGAGCTGCTGCAAAACTGCATTTTTCTGCTGAACGCCGGGCACGAAACCACCACCAACCTGATTGGCAATGGCCTCCTGGCGCTGCAGGAACACCCAGAGGCCCACGCGCAGTTGCAGCAAGCGCTAAAACAGACCGGCGGCGATGCGCTGGCACAAGAGGCCGTGCTGACACGCGCGGTGGACGAGTTTCTGCGCTTCGAGTCGTCCAACCAGCTGGGCAACCGCCGCGCGCTGTGCGCCACCACGGTGGGTGGGGTGGACCTGCCGGCGGGCGCGCTCGTCACCTTGTGTATTGGCGCAGCCAACCGAGACCCGGCGCAATGCCCAAACCCCGAGGCGCTGGACCTCACCCGCGAACCCAACAAACACCTGGCGTTTGGCTTTGGCATTCACCAGTGCGCGGGGTTGAGCCTGGCGCGGCTGGAGGGTCGCGTTGCCATTGGCCGCTTTTTGCAGCGTTTTCCGAACTACCGGCTTACGCAGGCACCGCTGCGGGGTGGCAGGGCCCGGTTTCGCGGGTTTCTGCAGGCGCCGTTCAGCGTCGCCTGAGCCCGCTCAACCCGAGCTGACCGACGGCCCCACCACCTCGGTTGGCACGGCTGTGTCGGCAGGCGGCTCGGCCAGGGCCTGCGCCACGGTGAGCTGGGCGCACCGGCTCTCAAACCAAAAGCGGGCGGTGCTGGCCTGGCGCGCAATCAACAGGCGTTCTACCAGCGGCGCCAGTGGCGTCTGCACCGGATCGATCAGCAGCACATAGCGCTCACCATCTTCATCCAGGCGTCCCAACCAATCCAGTTGCACCAGGGCCGCCACGGGCGCTTCCAGCTGCAAGGCTTCCACCCGCAGCACCTGGGCCAGCGTCTCCAGGCTCATGCCGCGCTGCGCGTCACCCCGCACCCGGCGCAGTTGCTCCAGCACCTCCAGCGCGAGCTGAAAGTTCCAGCCCGGCTGGTCGCCCCGGCGCGCAATGCCCGACAACAGGCTGGGCAAGTAGGCCGCCACCACCGCGCCCAGCAGCACGATCACCCAGGCCACATAAATCCAGACCAGCAAGATCGGCACGGTGGCGAAGGTGCCGTACACGACCGAATACGTGGGCACCTGCGCCAGGTACCAGGCCAGCACCTTTTTGGCCAGCTCCAGGCCGGTGGCCACAAACAAGCCCCCCAGCAGGGCATGGGCCCAGCGCACATGGGTGTTGGGCACGTAGCGGTACAGCGCAGCAATGCCCCCGGTCACCAGCGCCAGCTGCACCGACTCAAGCAAAAAGCGCACGCCACCAGGCAGGTTGGACACCACACCACGCGAAGCCGTGAGCGCATAGGACGTAACGGTGAGGCTACCCGCCAGCAGCAAAGGCCCCAGCGTGAGCAAGGCCCAATACACCAGCACGCGCTGAGTGAGCGAGCGCGATTGGCGCACGCGCCAGATGTCGTTGAGTTTGCGGTCGATGGTCAGGATCAGCGCCAGCGCCGTCACCAGCAGCACCAGGGCACCGGCCCAGCCCATTTGCCCCGCCTTGCCGGCAAACTCGTTCAGGTAACTCAACACCTGTTTGGCAATGTTTTCGGGCACCAGGCTCTGGATCAGCCAGCGCTGCAGCGTGTCTTGCAGGCGCGCAAACATGGGGAATGCGCTGAACACCGCCAGCGCCACCGTGAACAGCGGCACCAGTGAAATGGTGGTGGTAAAGGTGAGGCTGCTGGCGGTGATGCCCAGGCGGTCTTCGCGGAAGCGCTCGCGCAGCGTGAGAGCGGTGTTTTGCCAGGGGAAATTCAGCGTGTCGCGCCACAAAGCCCGCAGAAAGGTCTCCATGGCCCGCAGGCGGTCGTTCAGGGTCATCCCGGTATCATGCCAGTTGCCCATTTCGGGCTGACTATGCACCCGCCATGACCGACGTATCCCCCAACACCACGACGACAGCCCTCCCCGCCAGCCCTCGACCATCGGATGCGGTGAACGGCACCCGTTGGCTGGCCGTGGGCAGCGTTTTGGGACTGATCGTGCTCGGTCTGGCCTGGGAACTCTGGCTGGCGCCGCTGCGCCCGGGTGGCTCGTGGTGGGCCATCAAGGTCCTGCCGCTGGCGCTGCCACTGGCCGGTCTGCTGAAAAACCGCATGTACACCTACCGCTGGGTGAGCTTGCTGGTGTGGCTGTATTTCACCGAGGGCGCGGTGCGCGCCTGGAGCGACAACGGCCTGTCGGCCTGGCTGGCCGGGGTGCAGGTGCTGCTGTGCGTAGCCCTTTTTGTGGCCTGCGCCCTGCACGTGCGCATCCGTTTGCGCGCAGCGGGCACCGAAGCCGTGGCAGCCGACAAGGCCCGACATGCTGCCGAAACCAACGCCGCAGCCGACCCGGTGGCGCCCCAGCCGCCCGCACAAGCATGAACGCCTTGATCAACACCTTGCGCGACACGGTGGGCGCAGCCCATGTGCTCACGCACGAAGACCCCACCAGCGACCTGAGCGCCTGGGAACAAGACTGGCGCAAACGCAGCCAGGGCCGGGCCCTGGCGGTAGTGCGCCCCGGCAACACCGCCGAGGTGGCCGCTGTGGTGCGGGCCTGTGCGGCTGCGGGTACCAGCATCGTGCCGCAAGGGGGCAACACCGGCTTGGTGGTGGGCTCAGTGCCCGACGGCAGCGGCACCCAGGTGGTGCTGAGCCTCACGCGTCTGAATGCCGTCCGCAGCCTTGACGCCGCCAACCTCACCATGACGGTGGAAGCCGGCTGTATTTTGCAAAGCCTGCAGGAAACCGCCGAAAAGGCCGGTTTTTTGTTTCCGCTGTCGCTGGCGGCCGAAGGCAGTTGCACCATTGGCGGCAACCTGGGCACCAACGCGGGCGGCACCCAGGTGGTGCGCTACGGCAATACCCGAGACCTCTGCCTGGGCCTGGAAGTGGTGACGGCGCAGGGCGAGGTGTGGCACGGGCTGAGCGGCCTGCGCAAAGACAACACCGGCTACGACTTGCGCGACCTGTTCATTGGCAGCGAGGGCACGCTGGGCGTCATCACCGCGGCCACCATGAAGCTGTACCCCCTTCCGGCCGCCCAGTTGACCGCGTGGGCTGCCGTCCCGTCGCTGGAAGCCGCGGTGGCCCTGCTCGGCCTGGCGCACCAGCACCTGGGCGCCGGCCTCACAGGCTTTGAAGTCATGGGCCAGTTTGCACTCAGCCTGGTGGACCGCCATTTCAAACAGCTGCGGGTGCCCCTGTGGGACACAACACCCTACTGCGTGCTCCTGGAAAACAGCGACAGCGAGTCCGAAGCGCACGCCCGCGCGCAGTTTGAACGGCTGCTGGAAGCGGCCCTGGAACAAGGCGTGGTGACCGACGCCGTGGTGGCCGAAAGCCTGGCCCAGGCCCACCAGCTCTGGCACATCCGCGAAAGCATCCCCCTGGCCCAGTCTGAAGAGGGCCTGAACATCAAGCACGACATCAGCATCCCGGTGTCGCGGATACCGGCCTTTTGCGCCGAGACCGACGCCCTGCTGCAACGCGAAATTCCCGGCGTGCGGCTGGTCAACTTCGGCCATCTGGGCGATGGCAACCTGCACTACAACGTGCAAGCGCCGGTCGATGGCGACCCAAAGATGTTCCTCCAGACCATGGAAGAACGCGTCAACACCCTGGTGTTTGACGCCGTGGCGCGCTACCATGGATCCATCAGCGCCGAACACGGCGTGGGCAGCCTCAAGGTGGACAAGCTGCCCGACTACAAGGACCCCGTGGCCTTGGGTTTGATGCGGGCCATCAAGATGGCCCTAGACCCCCACAACACCCTGAACCCAGGACGCGTCATTCAGCCGTTATGAACTCTCTGCACCGCTCCCTGTACTGCGTTGCCACGCTGCTGGGCTTGGCACTGCCCACTGCGGCCAGCGCTGACGAGCAGGTGCAAGCCTGGCGCGAGCAAGCGCGGGCTTACGAACACGGCAGTGGCGTGCAGCGCGACATGGGTACCGCGCTAGACCTCTATTGCAAGGCCGCGCTGGCGGGTGACGTGCTGGCGCTCTACCGCATGGGCTGGATCTACACCAATGGGCGCGGCGTGGAGCGCAACGACGCGTTTGCCGCCCACCTCTTTCAGCAGGCCGCCGCGCTGGGCGACGAGGTTTCGCGCAATATGCTGAGCCTGGTCGGCAGCCACACCGCCAAACCGCCCTGCACGGTGCAGGCCGAGGCCGAAGAAGCCCGGCGCCAAGCCGAGGTGCAGGCCGCGGCCGAACTGGCGGCCACCCAAGCCGCCCAGGAAGCAGCGACCAACCGCTACAAGACCCTGATCGACAGTGCGCAGAAAAAGGACATCATGGCCATCGTGCGGCGGCTGGCACCCCAGTACGGCATCCACCCAGGCTTGGCGTTTGCTGTGATCCGGGCCGAATCCAACTTCGACCCGCTGGCGATTTCCGACAAAAACGCCCAGGGCCTCATGCAGCTGATCCCGGAAACCGCCGCCCGCTTCAACGTGCGCCAGCCGCTCGACCCGGAGCAAAACATCCGCGGCGGCCTGGCTTACCTGCGCTGGCTGCTGGCCTACTTCAAAGGCGATGTGCCGCTGGCCGTGGCTGCCTACAACGCCGGGGAAGGTGCGGTCAACCGCTATGGCGGTGTGCCCCCCTTCAAAGAAACCCAAGGCTACCTGCGCCGTATTCAAGAGGTGTTCAGCCTGCCGCAGCACCCGTTTGACCCGCGCATCACGGCACCGTCACCCATGCTGACCAAGCCGCTCACGCCACCGCGGCTCTGAAGGGCTGTTGGCGCTGCCTTCACCCGGTACCACCGGCGCCGATTGCGTCACAATCGGTGGCTTGTTTGAACCGCCTGCAAGCCCCATGACCGACCGCAACACACCGCGCCCCGTTCGCTCCCAATACGAAGATTTCATGCGCCATGTGTTCACCCAGGGCGTGGACAAAGGCGACCGTACCGGCACCGGCACGAAAAGTGTTTTTGGCCACCAGATGCGCTTTGACCTGAACGAAGGCTTCCCGCTGGTGACCACCAAGAAGGTGTTTTTGAAGGCCATCATCGTTGAGCTGCTGTGGTTTTTGCGCGGCGACAGCAACGTGAAATGGCTGCAGGAACGCGGCTGCACCATCTGGGACGAATGGGCCCGTGCCGATGGCAGCCTCGGCCCGGTGTATGGCGTGCAGTGGCGCAGCTGGCCCACGCCCGACGGAGGCCACATCGACCAGATCGCCGACGTCATCCAGACGCTCAAGACCAATCCCGATTCGCGCCGCATCATCGTGAGCGCGTGGAACGTGGCCGAGCTGAGCCAGATGGCGCTCATGCCCTGCCACGCTTTTTTCCAGTTTTATGTGGCTCCGGCCACCGAGCCGGGCGGGCGCGGCAAGCTCAGCTGCCAGCTTTACCAGCGCAGCGCGGACATCTTCCTGGGTGTGCCCTTCAACATAGCCAGCTACGCCCTGCTCACCCACATGGTGGCCCAGCAGTGCGATCTGGATGTGGGCGACTTCATCTGGACCGGTGGCGACTGCCACATTTACAGCAACCACCACGAGCAGGTGGCGCTGCAGCTGAGCCGCGAGCCCTTCGCCTACCCGACGCTCAACATCAAGCGCAGGCCCGATTCGATTTTTGATTACGCGTACGAAGACTTCGAGGTGCTCGGCTACGAGCACCACCCGTCTATCAAGGCACCCGTTGCGATTTAATTTCCTGGTGCGTTGCACCCACCCGGAACGCATGAAGTGTCGCCATCCAGAGGCAACGCCGAGCTGGCTTTGCCAGACGGCCAGTGCGCCTTGCAGGCCGCAGCCTCGCCTGAGTCGAGGCTTCTTCGGGCTGTCCCAGCCTGGGCAGGCAGGCTGGGAGCCGCGGCCCTCAGCCCCCTGGGGGGTGACGCGAAGCGGCGCAGGGGGATCACTTCTGTGATCTCCCGCCGCCAGCTCTGGGCGCTGCTCGCCCTCACGCTCATGTGGGGCGTTAACTGGCCCATGATGAAGCTCTCGCTGCAAGAGCTGTCACCGCTGTATTTCCGCGCCAGCACCATGCTGCTGGGAGCAGCCTGGTTGTTTGTGTACGTGGCCGCCAAGGGCGAGCGCATGTGGCCGGTGGGCCGCGAATGGAAGACCATCGCTTGGCTCGGCCTGCCCAATGTGCTGGGCTGGCACACGCTGTCCATCTTCGGCGTGCAAGAACTGGCCTC
This sequence comes from Hydrogenophaga sp. LT287, assembly GCF_055702805.1. Taxonomy (NCBI): domain Bacteria; kingdom Pseudomonadati; phylum Pseudomonadota; class Betaproteobacteria; order Burkholderiales; family Comamonadaceae; genus Hydrogenophaga; species Hydrogenophaga sp. LT287. Next base: position 146,550 of record NZ_JBVPZC010000003.1, read on the forward strand.
GGGCCGGGCCGCCATTCTGGGCTTCACCATGCCCATCTTCACCGTGCTGCTGGGCGCTGCTTTTTTTGGTGAGCGCATCACGCCACGCGTGCGGCTGGCTGTGATCAGTGTCAGCGTGGCCATTGCACTGCTGCTGTGGCACGAGCTGTGGAGCCTGACCGGGCGACCCGCCGGCATTGCCTGGATGCTGGGGGCAGCGGTTTCGTGGGCGCTGGGCACACTCATGTTTCGCCGCGCCCACCTCACCCTCTCGCCCCTGGTGGTCACGGTGTGGATGCTGCTGCTCGGCAGTGCGGTGGTGTGGGTGCTGGCACTCTCGCTGGAGCCGCTGCCCCAGCCCAGCCGCTTTTCGCTGCCCATGTGGCTGAGCCTGGCTTATGGCGTGGTCATCAACTACGGCTTTGCCCAGCTGATCTGGTTTGGCATGGCACGCAATCTGCCGCCGGCCACCAGCGCCATGAGCGTCATGGCCATCCCGCTGGTGGGCACACTCAGCGCCACGCTGATCGTGGGCGAAGTGCCGCACTGGCAAGACTGGCTGGCCATGGGCTTTGTGATGGTGGCCATTGCCAGCGTGCTGCTGCCATCCCGCCAGCGGGCGGCACAATAAGGCCATGACCGCCGACACCCCCCGCCTGCACCTCATTTACGCCCGCGCCGCCAATGGCGTGATCGGCAAAGACAACGCCCTGCCCTGGCACCTGCCGGAAGACTTGGCGCATTTCAAGCGCACCACGCTCGGTTGCCCGGTCATCATGGGGCGCAAAACCTGGGATTCGCTGCCGCCCAAATTTCGCCCATTGCCGGGCCGGCTCAACATCGTGGTGTCGCGCGACCCGGCCTGGCAAGCGGCCGGTGCGCTGCACGCCACATCCATTGACGCAGCACGGGCACTTTGCCCACCCGGCAGCGACGCCTGGGTGATTGGCGGCGCGCAGATCTACGCCCAAGCCCTGCCGCTGGCCAGCAGTGTCGTGATCACAGAGATTGACCAGGCCTTTGAGGGCGATGCCTTTGCACCCACCCTCGACGCGGCCTGGCAGGAGCAAGCGAGAGAAACCCACGTGGCGGCCAACGGCATGTCGTTTGCCTTTGTCACCTACACCCGCACAGACTGAAACCACACGAACCCATGCAACTCGCCACCTGGAACATCAATTCACTCACCGTGCGCCTGCCCCAGGTGCTCGACTGGCTCGCTGCCCACCCGGTGGACGTGCTCGCGCTGCAGGAACTCAAACTCACCGACGACAAATTCCCCGCACAGGCCTTTGCCGACGCGGGTTACCACGCTCAGTGGTTCGGCCAAAAAACCTACAACGGCGTGGCGCTGATCAGCAAACTGCCTGCGCAAGATGTGCTGAAAAACATTCCGGGGTTTGAGGACGAGCAGTCACGCGTGCTGTGCGCCACTTTCGATGGCGTGCGCGTGATTGGCGCCTATTTTCCGAACGGCCAGGCACCTGGCAGCGACAAGTTTGCCTACAAAATGCGCTGGCTCGACGCGCTGCGCGAGTGGGTGCGCGCCGAGATGGCGGCCCACCCGCAACTGGTGCTGATGGGCGACTACAACATCACGTTTGACGACGCCGATGTGTGGGACCCCGAAGGCATGCGAGAGACCATCCACTGCACCACCGAGGAGCGCACGCACCTGCAGGCCTTGGTTGGACTGGGGCTGACCGATGCGGTGCGCCTGTTTCCACAGCCGGAGAAAAACTACAGCTGGTGGGACTACCGCGAATTCGCGTTTCGGCGCAACCGAGGCATGCGCATCGACCACATCCTGATCAGCGAAGCGATGAAGGTGCGCGCCACCGCCTGCGCCGTTGACAAGCTTCCTCGCAAAAACGAGCGCCCCAGCGACCATGCGCCGGTCGTACTCACAATCGAATAGCGCGGGTAGCCGCTCAAAGCACCGTCAAACCGCCTTTGCCAGGCCACAGGTGCTGCCCTTGGGGGTGACGCGAAGTGGCGCGGTGGGAACCTGCTACTCCAGGTTCAGTTCCTGAATCTTGCGGGTGATGGTGTTGCGCCCAATGCCCAGCTTCTGGGCCGCCTCAATGCGCCGCCCGCGGGTGTTGCCTAGGGCGGTCTGAATGAGCCGGGTCTCGAAGCGGCGTGTCAGCACATCCCAGACATCGGGACGGCCCTCCTCCAACAAGGCAAGGGCCTCGGCCTGCAGGCCCGATTCCCAAGCCGTCGCCGCAGCATCCCGTGGTGGCACAACCAGCCCTGCGGCGGCCAGAGCCGGCTCTTCCGAGGCCAGTGAAGCCACTGGAACGGGCGCTGCCGCGGCGAATGCCACGGCGGCAGGCTCTGGCCGTGCAGGCGCTGCGGGCACCGCAGGCGGCAACGCAGACGCACCGGCGGGAGCGGCTTCAACGGCGGACATGGCCAGCACCTCAGGCGGCAGGTCTTTGAGTTCAATGACTTGCGCGGGCGCCATCACGGTGAGCCAGTGGCACACGTTTTCCAGCTGGCGCACGTTGCCCGGAAAGTCAAACGTACCCAGCAGACGCAAAGCCGCTTCAGAAATGCGCTTGGGCTCCACACCGAGCTGCTTGGCGCTTTGCTGCAAAAAGAAGCGCGTGAGCATGGGAATGTCTTCGCGCCGCTCACGCAGCGCGGGCAAGCGCAGTCGGATCACGTTGAGGCGGTGAAACAAGTCTTCGCGAAACACGCCCTCCTTGACGCGCTGCTCCAGGTTTTGGTGGGTGGCAGCAATCACGCGCACCTGCGCCTTGACAGCGCTGTGCCCGCCCACGCGGTAGAAATGACCGTCCGACAGCACCCGCAGCAGCCGGGTCTGCAGGTCAAACGGCATGTCACCAATTTCGTCCAGAAACAGCGTGCCGCCGTCGGCCTGCTCAAAGCGGCCGCGGCGCATCGTCTGGGCGCCGGTGAAGGCGCCGCGCTCATGGCCAAACAGTTCCGACTCCAGCAAGTCTTTGGGAATGGCAGCGGTGTTGATGGCCACGAAAGGCCCGCCTGCGCGCGGCGAATGCTTGTGCAGCGCCCGTGCCACCAGCTCTTTGCCCGAACCCGACTCGCCCGTGATGAGCACCGTGACCTGGCTCTGGCTGAGCCGCCCGATGGCACGAAACACATCTTGCATGGCCGGCGCCTGGCCCAGCATTTCGGGTGCTGCGCTCATGCGTTCTTCGGCCACTTCTTCGCGCTGGCTTTCTTCCACCGCACGCCGGATCAGCTCCACCGCCTTGGGCAAGTCAAACGGCTTGGGCAGGTACTCAAACGCGCCGCCCTGGAACGCCGAGACCGCGCTGTCCAGGTCGGAAAACGCGGTCATGATGATGACCGGCAGACCCGGCAACTTTTCCTTGACCTTCTCCAGAAGGTCCAGACCCGAGCCACCGGGCATACGGATGTCGCTCACCAGAATCTGCGGCCCCTCGTGTTCGGGCGTGTCGGCCAGCGCCGTCAGCACGTCTTGCGGGTTGGTGAAACTGCGGGTGGGCAGGTTTTCGCGCAACAGGGCTTTCTCCAGCACGAAGCGTATCGATTGGTCGTCGTCCACTATCCAGATCGGCTTCATGTCTATGTCTTCCCTTCGTCAGTCGATGCGTGTGGTTGTCGGCGTCAAGGCAACGGAATCAACAATTTGAAATCCGTGCGACCTGGCACGCTCTCACACTCGATCAGGCCATGGTGTTGCTGCACAAAGGTTTGCGCCAGCGTGAGTCCAAGTCCCGAACCGCCATCGCGTCCCGACACCAGCGGGTAAAAAATGCGGTCCTTGATCGAGTCTGGAACACCAGGCCCGTTGTCGATCACATGCAATTCCAGTGCCAGGCGATAGCGCTGCTTACCAAACGTCACTTGTCGGCCCACGCGGGTCTTGAAAATGATCTGGCCTTCGCCTGCTGCGATGCTGGCTGAGAGCGCCTGCGCCGCGTTGTGCGCGATGTTCAGCACCGCCTGAATGAGTTGCTCGCGGTCGCCGCGAAATTCGGGGATCGAGGTGTCGTAATCACGCACCACGCGCAGACCCTTGGGAAACTCGGCCAGGATGAGCGATCGCACCCGCTCGCACACCTCGTGAATGTTCACGTCGCCCACCACATGCGGACGCCGGTGCGGTGCCAGCAGGCGGTCCACCAGCGACTGCAGTCGGTCGGCCTCATGAATGATGACCTGTGTGTACTCGATCAGCTCTTTGGACTCCAGCTCCATCTGCAGCAACTGCGCAGCCCCACGAATGCCACCCAGCGGGTTCTTGATCTCGTGCGCCAGGTTGCGGATCAGCTCTTTGTTGGCCTGGGCCTGGTCGATCAGCCGCTCTTCCCGCTCTTGCCGGGTCTGCTGCTCCAGCGGCAGCAGCTCCACAATGACCTCGCCAGCGGTTTCGGTCTGCGCCACCACCACGTGCACCGGCAACGGATCGTGGGCCAGGCGCTTGAGCCAGGCGTCGTAACGCAGCGCGGCAAACTCGTTGCCCCGCGCGCCGGAGAGGGCGTTGTGCAGCAGCAGGGGGTCGGTAAAACAGTCTTGAAGGCGCGCACCCGTGATGCTGCGCCGCGACATACCCAGCGCGTCTTCCAGCGCGGCGTTGGCGTACAGCACGGAGCCGTCGGACGCCACCACCGCCACCAGGGTGGCCAGGAGGTCAAGCGACTGGAAACGCTGCGCCGCAGGGACAGAGGGAGTTTCTGTTGGGCTGGCCGCGGGTGCGGGCGCCAAAGAAGGGGCGACTGGGGTGGGGGTGGGGGGGGTGGTCTTTTTCAAGACACCTATTTTGCGGCAGAACCGCGGGGGTTTGCGCCGCCGCTGAGTCGGCCCAATTCGCGGCGAATACCCTCCACATCGCTCTGTGCGCGGGCCACAGCGGCTTTGAGTTCGGCCACGCGGTCCAGGTAGCGCTGGTGGTTGCGCCCCTCGATACCCTGCTTTTCAGGCTCACCGTTGGCGTAATCCTTCTGCGCTTGGGCGAGCCGCTCCTCGGCCTTGCGCAACTCGGCTTCCAGAATGGCCCGGGCATCGCTGTCGCGGGCGCGCTGGGCCGCTGAGTCCACACGCTCGGTGCTGGTACGACCCGGCGAGGTGGACGGTGTGCTGCGCGGGGTGCTGCTGGCGCTGGGTGGGCGGGTTTCCGTGCTGCGCTGGGGGGTGGTGCCCTGCACGATGGTGATGTTGCCGCCCTCCATCAGGGTGCAGCCCCGGCTCTTGGCCACCTCGGCGTTGTTGGTGTATTCGTTGCCACAACGGTAAATGCGCTCTTGGGCCTGAGCCTGCACAAGGCACAACGCGGCTGCGCTGGCAGCCAGCCATCGGATGGCGGGGGTCGGTTTCATGGTGAACAACAAGAAAGCTCCAGATGCACGTTGCTTGGAAATCAGGCGCGCACTCAGGCACGCATCTCATTTCAGTATGACCGAAAACACCCTAAAAAGTGCCCTAGCAGGCGAAGCCCAGGGCAATTTGGCCCACGGCATGAAAAAAGGGACGGCAAGTGCCGTCCCTTTTGTATTTGACCCACAGCGCGACAAGCGCGCTGCAAGGCGGTGGTGCGGTCCCGGCGCAGGCCGGGCCCACGCTCACAGGCTGAAGTACATGTCGTATTCGACAGGCGCCACTTCAACACGGGTGCGGTTGACCTCCGTGGTCTTGAGCTCGATGTAGGCGTCCAGCATGGCGTCGGTGAACACGCCGCCTTTGGTCAGGAACGCGCGGTCCTGGTTCAGGCATTCCAGGGCCTGGTCGAGGCTGTGGCACACGGTTGGCACCAACTTGTCTTCCTCGGGCGGCAGGTGGTACAGGTCTTTGGTGGCCGCTTCGCCGGGGTGGATCTTGTTTTCCACGCCATCCAGACCAGCCATCAGCAGCGCTGCAAAACCCAGGTAGGGGTTCATCAGTGGATCGGGGAAGCGCGCTTCCACGCGACGGCCCTTGGGGTTGGCCACATAAGGAATGCGGATCGAGGCCGAGCGGTTTTTGGCCGAGTAAGCCAGCTTCACCGGGGCTTCGAAATGCGGCACCAGGCGGCGGTAGCTGTTGGTACCTGGGTTGGTGATGGCATTCAGGGCACGGGCGTGCTTGATGATGCCGCCGATGTAGTACAGGGCAAAGTCAGACAAACCGGCATAGCCGTCGCCAGCAAACAGGTTTTTGCCGTCTTTCCACACCGACTGGTGCACATGCATGCCGCTACCGTTGTCGCCAGCGTAAGGCTTGGGCATGAAAGTAGCGGTCTTGCCGTAGGCATTGGCCACGTTGTGAATGACGTACTTTTGCAGAATGGTCCAGTCGGCGCGCTCAACCAGCGTGCTGAAACGGGTACCAATTTCGTTTTGGCCAGCGCCCGCCACTTCGTGGTGGAACACTTCAACTGGAATGCCCAACGACTCGAGGATCAGGGACATCTCGGCGCGCATGTCTTGCGTGCTGTCGACGGGGGGCACGGGGAAATAGCCGCCCTTGACGGTGGGGCGGTGGCCGCGGTTGCCGCCTTCGAGCTTGGAGCCGGTGTTCCAAGGGGCTTCGTACTCTTCAATTTCGTAGAAGGTGTGGCCAGGTTCGGTGCTCCAGCGGACGCCGTCAAAAATGAAGAATTCTGGCTCTGGTCCAAAGAATGCCGTGTCGCCCAGGCCGGAAGACTTGAGGTAAGCCTCGGCGCGCTTGGCGATAGAGCGCGGATCGCGCTCGTAGGCCTTGCCATCGGCAGGCTCAATCACGTCGCAGGTCAGGATCAGCGTGGTTTCTTCGAAGAACGGATCGATGTTGGCGGTGCTGGGGTCCGGCACCAGCTGCATGTCCGAGGCTTCAATACCCTTCCAGCCAGCGATCGAGGAGCCGTCAAAAGCGTGACCGGAGTTGAACTTCTCTTCGTCAAAATGCGAAACAGGCACCGTGGTGTGCTGCTGTTTGCCACGGGTGTCGGTGAAACGGAAGTCAACAAACTTGACGTCGTTGTCTTTCACCATTTGCATCACGTCTGCGACGGTCTTGGCCATCAAATACTCCTGTAACTGGGTAAGTGGAAATTAAGGGGACGGTGTGGATAAGCAGTTTATGTGCCAAGGCCTTGAGCATGGCGCCGAAGCCGCCAAGCCGACCATCTTCGAGGTTGAAATTATCGCGCAGCCCGTGGTGCAGTCGACGCAAAAAGCCCGCGAAGGTACGGCTTTGCAGCTCAAAAGGGGCACGCAGTGCGCCGAATCAACCCGCAATGCACTTAAATGGTGCAGATCGTCAAAGATGCACCATAAACGCGCATTTTACGATCGCACCAATTCGGGGCCCAGCTGCGCACCACGGTCATGCAGCCCCGCCAGCAAATCGACAAAAGCCATACCCACCGCTTCGGGAGCGCCCTTGACGCCCAGCTCGATATGGCGCCCGTAGGTGGGGTGGTCCACGCTGGGCAAGCTGAACACCTTCACCGCGTGCACCGCCTCAATGCGCTCCATCAGCGGGGTCAGCGCCGCTTCCATGGCACCCATCACCACCACGGAGCGTTCGAGCCAGGCACCCTGGCGCTGGCAGTGGGCGTATTGGCCGTCAAGCACGGCTTCGATCATGGGCCAGGCCATGACGGGGAAGCCGGGCACAAAGTGCACCGTGCCCCCACCCGGGCCGTCGCAACTGAACCCAGGAATCTTGTTGTATGGGTTTTCGATGATGCGGGCACCCAAGGGAAACACGCCCATGTTGTAGCGGTGCACGTTGTCGGGGCGGGTCGGATCAAAGGTTTGCCCCTGTTCGGTGGCGATGTCGCGCATGCGCTGCTCGATCAGGTCCTTGGCCTGCGGGTGCAAAGCCAGTTCAACCCCGAGCGCTGCTGCCGCGCACTGGCGGGTGTGATCGTCTGGGGTGGCACCAATGCCGCCGCAGGAAAATACCACGTCGGCGCTGGCAAAAGCGTCTTCCAAGGCCGAGGTGATGCGCTGGCGGTCGTCGCCCACGCAACGCGCCCAGGCCAGCGAAAGGCCGCGCGCGGCCAGCAGTTCAATGACTTTGGGCAGGTGCTTGTCGGCACGCTTACCGGACAGGATTTCGTCGCCAATGATGATCAGACCAAAGGCGGGTTGGGTGAAGGGGTTGTGGGCAATGGTCAAGGGGCACCTGATCGGTCGGGCGGTGGCAAATGGGGGGTGCTGTCGGTCAGCGGCTGGGCGTCTTGAAATGGCGCGGCTTGCGGCGGCGGATCTTCGCGGGGCTCTGCGTCCAGCACCTCCACGCCTGACGCGGCTCGCAGGCGCTGCAAGGCGGTCAGCGAAAAATGCGCAAACCAGAGCGAGGCAAAAGCAAACACCAGGGTGTAGATCCAGATCGCCACCGGCACCAGCAGCGGTGCCAGCGCGATGAACATGGCGCCCGAAGCCCACAACAGGCTGGGCGCTGCACCCAGATAACCACTGAGCACGCCCATGAGCAGCAGAGTGCTGCGGTTTTCGCGCAGGATCTGCTTGCGCTCTTCGCTGCTGGCGTGCACGGCCAACGCGTCAAACGCAAACACCCGGTAGGTGAGCCAGCCCCATATGAGGGGCGGCAGGATCAGCACCAGGGGCGGCACCAGCCACAGGGGCATGGACACCACCAGCACCACCACCGCCAGCAGCGTGGAGCCCAGCGACCACAGCACACTGACCAGCAGCGAGCCGCCGCGCTTGCGCTCCAGCGCGGGGTAGCGCCGCTGTCCCACCAGCTCCACCATGGCGGGCGTCATGAACATGGCCACCAGCAGCAGGCACAGCAACACAATCACCGGCGTAGCCAGCACCAGCACCAACAACGGCGCAAACACCGTGCGCAGCGAACCCATGCCCAGCCGCTCCAGCCAGCTCAGAAACGCCTGCACCAGCTCATAAGCCTCCAGCCAGGCAGCCACCGAGGCCACCGCGCCTTCCCAGAAAAAATAACCCAGCCCAAACGACAAGGCCACCATCAGGATCAGCGGCAGAAACGACAGCGCGATCACGCGGGGGTGCATGCAGTAGGCCACGGCACGCCAAAAGGAATCAAACAACAGGCTCATGGCTGCAAGAATACAGGCTTTCAACCGGCCACGAAGGCCACTACCCGGCAGCCGGATGCCCCGCGGTACGGCCTTGGTCGCCAGCACCAAACACACATATGAACAGCATCACCATCGAGGGCGTTCGACTAGAAATCACCCACATCGACGGCCCGAACGACCGCGCGCCGTTGGTGTTCTTGCACGAAGGTCTGGGCAGCGTGGCCATGTGGCACCAGCGCGGTCGGCATTGGCCCACCGAGCTGTGCCAGGCCACCGGCCGCGCGGGCTGGGTGTATTCGCGCCGCGGCTACGGCCAGTCCGACCCGGTGGCTGACGTGCGCGGCCCCTCGCGCTGGCAAGGCGCTTGGCATGTCGGGCGCCACGAACCCGACTACATGCACCAGGAAGCCTGGGTGGTGCTGCCCGAGCTGCTGAAGCAGCTGGGTGTGCAGCGCCCGGTGTTGGTGGGGCACTCAGACGGCGCCAGCATTGCGCTGTTGCACGCCAGCCGCCACCCGGTGAGCGCTTGTGTGGCCATTGCGCCGCATGTGGTGGTGGAAGATGTGGCAATACGCGCCATTGCCCAGGCGCGCCAGCTGTATGAGAGCGACGGCACCGAACGCGGGTTGCGTGCGCGGCTGGGGCGCTACCACGCCGATGTGGACAACGCGTTCTGGCAGTGGAACGATGTCTGGCTCAGCGAGGCGTTTCAACGCTTTGACATACGGTCCGACTGCGAAAACATTCAGGCACCGCTGCTGGCGTTACAAGGCGAAGAAGACGAATATGGCACGCTCGAGCAACTGCACGAGATTGCGCGCGCCTGCCCCCACGCACTGACGCAAGCCTTTCCAAACTGCGGCCACAGCCCGCACCGCGACCAGCCCGTTGCGCTCACGCAAGCGGTTGTGCAGTTTCTCGCCAAAACCACATAGCTCCCCCATTTGCGGGATGGCGCGCCTTCCCTACCGTGGTCACAATCTCAGGCTACTAAAAGTTTGATCATGCCCACACACCCCGGTATCTCGCAGCAACTGGCCACCACCCTCCGCCACAACCGAATCACCCGCCGCCAGGCCATGTGGCTCCTCGGAGCCAGTTCGGTGGGCGCGTCGCTGGTCAGCCTGCAGGGCTGCGCACAGTCCCCCGTCACGGGTGAGACCATTGTGGTGGGCATGAGCGAGGCACAGGAGCGCCAGGTGGACGCCCAGGTTGCGCCGCACCAGTTTTCGCAAGACCTCGGCGCCATTCAGGACACAGCGGTCAACCAATACGTGAGCAGCCTGGGCCAGCGCATGCACCGCATGACCCACCGACCCGACATGCCGTACTCGTACCGCGTGCTCAATGCCAACTACGTCAACGCGTACACCTTCCCCGGCGGAGCCATGGGCGTGACGCGCGGCATCCTGACCGAGCTCAACAACGAAGCCGAGCTGGCCGCCCTGCTCGGCCACGAAATGGGCCATGTGAACGCCCGGCACGCGGCGCAGCGCCAAGGCCAGGCGCTGGTGGCGCAGGCGGCCGTGGTGGGACTCAACGTGGCCGTGCAAGACGCTCAGTGGGGCCAGTTGGTGGGGTTGGGCAGCCAGATTGGCGCCAGCGCCCTGCTCTCAAGCTATTCGCGGGACCACGAACGCGAGGCCGACGCACTGGGCCAGGAATACCTGGTGCGCGCGGGCTACCCGGCGCAAGGTATGACCGCCTTGCACCAACTGCTGGTGGACGAGGAAAAAGCTGCGCCCAGCCTGGTGTCCACCCTGTTTTCGTCACACCCCATGAACACCGAGCGCCGCAACACCGCCGCACAACTGGCCGCCACCCGCTACGCCAGCAGCGCCAAGGCACCGCTGCAGCGCGAACGCTTCATGGACAGCACCGCCAGCCTGCGCCGCATCAAACCGGCCATCACCGCGTGCAAACAGGGCGAGTCGGCCATGGCGGCCAAAGCGCTTGCGCAGGCGCAGCGCCACTTTGAGTCGGCGCTGAAACTGAGCCCGCGCGATTACGCCGCCCATTTCCGCATGGCACAGTGCCTGCAAGCCCAAGGCAAAAGCACCCAGGCCCGCCAGTTTGCCCAAACGGCACAAGCCATCTACCCCCAAGAGGCGCAAGCCCACAAACTCTCGGGCGTGCTCGCGCTCAGCCTGCGCGACCCAGCCGCCGCCTTTGAGGGCCTGGACCGCTACGACCGGCAACTGCCTGGCGATCCTGGCATCACCTTTCTAAAAGGCGTTTCGCTCGAAGGCATGGGCAACCGCCAGCAAGCTGCTCAACATTACGCCCACTACCTGCGCCTCACACGGCAAGGCCAGGCCGCCCAGTTTGCCGCCAGCCGCTTGCAGGCTTGGGGGCTGGTGCGCTGAAAAAACGCCCCACCGCCGGCCCAAAGACCGGTGCGCAGCCTTCAAGCGGCTGCAAAACCACAAAGAAATCACGGGAATGGCTCGCACAAGCCTGCCAAAAGCAACCCGAGGTGCGGCGAAATCCATACACTTTGATACAAATTCGGGTACTTTCAAACAATATGAACAACTGGTCTAACCCATGGCTGCTGGCTGTGCTGGCTCCCGCGCTGCTGGCGCTGGGCGCCGTGCTCCACCGCGCCTGGGAGGCCCGCCAGGCCCGCGCCAAGCGCCGCATACCCAAACACTGGCCGCTGAACACCCGCGCGCTCGCCAACAGCGAGGAAGCGCGGGTTTGGCATTGGCTGGCCAGGGCGTTTTACGACCACCACGTCATGATCAAGTTGCCGGTGACGCGCTTCACGCTGCCGCGCGATCGCGAACAAGGCATGCACTGGTACCGACTGCTCGGTAGTGTGTATTGCACTTTCACCATCTGCAAAGCAGACGGCCGGGTGGTGGGCTGCGTGGACGTGCCCGGCACCGCCGGCCTGCCACGCAGCGCCCGCAGCCTCAAGCACTCACTGCTCACCCAATGCGGCCTGCCCTACTGGGTGGTGCGCTCGGGCAGCTTGCCCACGGTGGCCGAGATCCGCGCCGAGTTTTTGGGCGAATCACCCACCACCCAGGCGATGCGCGAACGCGAGCAAGAAGAGCGGGCCATCATCGCTGCGCAAACCAATTTGAGAACCGTGCTGACCCGCCAGCGCAGCAACCGCCAAAGTGATTTCGCGCCCTTGTCCAACTGGCCCAACAGCGCCAGTGGTGGGCTGCGCAGCGACTTCAACTCGCAGTGGCAGGACGACAACTCGTTCCTGATGCCGTTGGACAGCCGCCGGGGCGACCTGCTCTGAACCCAGCCAGGCTCAAGCAGCAGCTGGGCTCACACGGGCGTTTTGACCGGCACTTTCTGCGTCAGCACCTGCACTTCTTCAGCAGTGAGCCAGCGCCATTGCCCCGGCAAAAGGTCTTCCGGCAGCACCACCGGGCCAATGGAGGAACGGTGCAAACCCTCTACCCGATTGCCCACCGCGGCCACCATGCGCTTGACCTGGTGGTATTTGCCCTCGGTCAGCGTCAATTGCAGGTGGGTGTCGCCGCGCGCCGCACAGGCTGCGGCACGCACCGGCTTGGGGTCGTCGTCCAGCACCACGCCCTCAAGCAGCCGGGCCACCTGCCGATCGTCAAGCGCGTGCTTGACCTGCACCTCGTAGACCTTGGGCACATGGTGGCGGGGCGAGGTCATGCGGTGGATGAACTTGCCATCATCGGACAACAGCAAAAGGCCTGTGGTGTCCTGGTCCAGCCGACCCACCGCCTGCACGCCCGCAGCCGCACCGCCGCCCCGGTTGCGCAGCGGGCCGGGCAGCAGGGTGTAAATGCTGGGGTAGGTGCTGGGCTTTTGGGAGCATTCGTAACCCGCGGGTTTGTGCAGCATGAGGTAGGCCAGCGCGTGGTAATGCCAGATTTCACCCTGGACGCGAAACACCAGGCCGGTTTCTTCGAAGGCTACGGTGGGGTCGGTGCAGGTCGCGCCATCGGCCCCCACCTGCACCAGCCCTTGCTGTACCAGGCCACAGCAAATGCGGCGTGTGCCGAAGCCCTGAGAAAAAAGAATGTCCTGTAGCTGCATCATGATGGGAGGATTGTCGCCGCAGACGGCGCGACCCTGTGGCTTCAGCGAGAATCAAAAGCTAGCCAAAGTCACAACGCATTTCCTCAACGGATGAAACACAAGCTCAAGCAACTGCTGCCGACACCAGAGACGCTGCGCAACAACCGTTGGCTTCGCTGGATGGGCCCGGTGCTGCACCATCCCAGGCTGTGGCACTTCAGCCGCAAAGGCATTGCCTTGGGCCTGGCGCTGGGCATCTTCTTTGGTCTGCTGATCCCGGTGGCCCAGATCCCTTTCTCCGCCACGGTGGCGGTGCTGTTGCGCGCCAACCTGCCCATGGCGGTGGCGAGCACCTTGGTCACCAATCCAGTGACATTTGGGCCGGTCTATTACGGCGCCTACCGTCTGGGCAAATGGGTGCTGGGTGAAGAAGATGTGTCGGAAAAGAAAGCCGTCAAAATTTTGGAAAAGGCTGAGGCCTTGCCCGCCGAAAAAGAGAGCTGGACCGAGCGCATGCGCGCCTGGGTGACCTACCTCGGCACCGTCGGCAAGCCGCTGGTGGTGGGCCTGGCCATCGTGGCCACAGCCAGCGGGCTGTTTATTTACTTTCTGACCAGTGCGCTGTGGGTACTCAAGACGCGCTGGACGCGCAACCGCCGCTTGCGCGAGCGGCTGTCAAGAAACGCAGTGAAGCCCCTGCAAGGCGCTGACGACACCACCGGCGCCTGAAAACAGCGGCTGGATGGCTCAGGCAGGCGGCGTGTCGAGCAGACACGCTTCCACCACTTGCAGTTCGTTGTCGCGCGCAAAGTTCATGCAAAAGTCCCATGCCATGGGCTCTTCTTCGCGCAAATCGACATGCACCACCACGCACTTGATGCCGTTGATGGTGTTGGGCACGCACCAAGGCGAGTAGCTCAGATGGCTGCCAGGCTGGGCGCCACCGGGGCGAAATTGGCTCATCACGCCCGCCAGGCGCTCGGCCCAGTCGCTGGGACGAAAGGTGCGGCCGCTGAGCGTGACGCCCTGAATGAACACTTGCTTGGCAGTTGGTGAAACCATCGGGGAAGCCTTCGGATGGAGGGCCCTGGAAGGGAAAATTGACACCACCAGAACGAGGATCGCTCGCCAGGGTGGGCGCTGGGTATTATATCTTATATAAGACCTGAGACTAGGGATTACCCGACCTCAAGGCAGTCTGCCAGCTTGTGAGGGCATCCGCATGGCAGCGATGCGCAACAAGCAATGATGATGCCCGCAGCTGCCTCTAAAATCGCTTTTCAACGGCTCAACCTTCGTTGAGCCGCTTTCTTTTTGGCCCCTCTCCACTGGAGTCCTGCATGTCTGCTGCCTTGACCACCGCCGCCTCGCCCCACGTGATGAACACCTACGGCCGACTGCCGATCGCGATGTCGCACGGCCGAGGCTGCCGCGTCTGGGACGTGAACGGCAAGGAATACCTGGACGCGCTGGCCGGCATCGCGGTAAACACGCTGGGCCACGGCCACCCCAAGCTGGTGCCTGCGCTGCAGGAGCAGGTGGCCAAAATGATGCACTGCTGCAACTACTACCACGTGCCCGACCAGGAGCGCCTGGCGCAAATGCTGGTGGAGCGCTCTGGCCTGACCAACGTGTTTTTCTGCAGCACTGGCCTGGAAGCCAACGAAGCGGCGCTGAAACTGGCGCGCAAATTCGGGCACGACAAAGGCATTGAGCGCCCCGAAATCGTGGTCTACGAGAAAGCCTTTCACGGCCGCAGCATTGCCACGCTCTCAGCCACTGGCAACCCGAAAATTCAGGCTGGTTTTGGCCCGCTGGTGGAAGGCTTCATTCGCGTGCCGGTGAACGACATTGAAGCGCTGAAACAAGCGACCGAAGGCAACCCGAATGTGGTGGCGGTGTTTTTTGAAGCCATTCAGGGCGAAGGCGGTGTGAACCCGATGACGGTGGGCTACATGCAAGACCTGCGCGCGCTGTGCGACGCCCGCGACTGGCTGATGATGATTGACGAAGTGCAGTGCGGCATGGGCCGCACCGGCAAGTGGTTTGCGCACCAGTGGGCCGGTATCAAGCCGGACGTTATGCCGCTGGCCAAAGGGTTGGGCTCAGGTGTGCCTATTGGCGCCGTGGTGGCGGGGCCCAAGGCGGCCCACATTTTTCAGCCGGGCAACCACGGCACCACCTTCGGCGGCAACCCCCTGGCCATGCGCGCCGGGGTTGAGACCATCCGCATCATGGAAGAAGACGGCCTGCTGGCCAACGCTGCGGCCGTGGGCGCCCACCTGCATGCAGCGCTCGAGGCCGGCCTGCAAGGGCTGGCCGGCGTGAAGGACATTCGCGGTCAGGGCCTGATGATCGGCATTGAACTCGCCAAGCCCTGCGGCGTGATCACACAACGCGCGGCCGACGCTGGCCTGCTGCTGAGCGTGACCGCTGACAACGTGATCCGCATCGTGCCGCCACTGATCATGACCACCGCCGAGGCCGACGAAGTGGCCGCCATCTTGTTGCCACTGATCCACGCGTTTCTCTCAGAATGAATGCCGCCATGAACCTCAAGCACTACCTGCAGTTCAAAGACCTGGGCGCCGACGAATACGCCTACCTGCTCACGCGCGCAGCCTTCATCAAGGCCAAGTTCAAGGCGTTTGAAAAGCACCAGCCTTTCGCCGACCCGGACCGCACCCTGGCCATGATCTTCGAGAAGGCCAGCACCCGCACCCGCGTGAGCTTTGAGGCCGGCATGTACCAACTCGGCGGCTCTGTGGTGCACCTCACCACCGGCGACAGCCAGTTAGGCCGAGCAGAACCGATTGAAGACAGCGCCAAGGTCATCAGCCGCATGGTCGACCTGGTGATGATCCGCACCTTTGAGCAGAGCAAGATCGAAGCGTTTGCCGCGCACTCGCGCGTGCCCGTCATCAACGGCCTGACCAACGAATTCCATCCCTGCCAGATCCTGGCCGACCTGTTCACCCTGGTCGAATACCGCCCCGCTGCCAGCGGCAACCCGCTGGACGCCATCAAAGGCAAGGTGGTGGCCTGGGTGGGCGACGGCAACAACATGGCCAACACCTGGCTGCAGGCCGCCGAGTTGCTGGGCTTCACGGTGCACGTGAGCACGCCCAGCGGCTACGAAGTGGACCCTCAGCTCGCCGGCATCGGCAACCCCGGTTGCTACAAAGTCTTCAAAGACCCCAAGGAAGCCTGCGCGGGCGCCGATCTGGTCACCACCGACGTCTGGACCAGCATGGGCTATGAAGCCGAAAACGAAGTGCGCCGCGCTGCCTTTGCCCAATGGTGCGTGGACGAGGCCATGATGGCCGTGGCCAAGCCCGATGCCTTGTTCATGCACTGCCTGCCCGCGCACCGCGGGGAAGAAGTGAGCGCCGAGGTGATCGACGGGCCACAAAGCGTGGTCTGGGACGAGGCCGAAAACCGCATGCACGCGCAGAAAGCCCTGATGGAGTACCTGCTGCTGGGCCGGCTCTGATCTCTGATTCTCTGGACACCCGGAAATCCCAACACGGTCGGCCGTGAGGCCCGCCCCCAACAGGAAACCCATGCAAGCCTTGCTCGACGCCATCACACAGATGGACGCTCCCACCGACGCTGGGCGTATTTTTCATGGCCGCGGTGGTTTGCACCCGGGCTGCGAACAGTGGGCGCTGGATGCTTTTCCGCAGGTTTGGCTGCTCACCAGCTTTCAGCCGGCCACAGACGACGAGCTGGCCCTGGTCCACAGCGCCTTGGCCGCCCGGTGGGCCCAGCTGCGACCCGACGAGCCCCTGAACTGGGTCTACCAGTGCCGCCAGGCCGGGCAGACCGAATCCCGCCTGATGGCCGGCGCTGTGCCACAGCCGCACGCGGTGAGCGAGCGGGGCGCGCGCTACCTGGTGCACGTGCTCAAGGGACAAAACCACGGTCTTTTTCTGGACATGGCCGAAGGCCGCGAATGGGTGCGCGCGCAAGCGGCAGGCCAGAAGGTGCTGAACCTGTTTGCCTACACGGGCGCTTTTTCGGTGGCGGCCTTGCAAGGCGGTGCCAAGCAGGTGGTGAATGTGGACATGAGCGCGGGCGCCATGGCCATTGGCCAGCAAAACCACGCGCTCAACGGGCTGCAGGCCGGCGCCAGTTTTCTGGCCCACGACATCTTCAAAACCTGGGGCAAGATCACCCGCAGCGGGCCTTACCACCTGATCGTGGCGGACCCGCCGACCTACCAGAAAGGCAGCTTTGTAGCCACCAAAGACTACCTGCGGCTGATGCGCCGCCTGCCCGACCTGTTGCGCCCCGGCGGCCGGGTATTGCTGTGTCTGAACGCGCCCGAGCTGAGCACCGCTTTCCTGCGCGACCAGATGCAGGAAGCCGCGCCCGAACTCGTGTTCGAAAAGCGCCTGCCCAACCCGACGGCGTTTGCCGATGTGTCGGACGAGCGCTCGCTGAAGGTGCTGGTGTACAGCGCGCCCGAACTGGCAGCGAAAAGCGCCACACCGCCCAGCCACTGACACCCGCCCCGATCTACCCATGTCTGCCTGCACATCTTGCGGCGCCTGCTGCGCCAGTTTCCGGGTTGATTTTTCGGTGTTTGAAACCCAGGCCGAGGGCGGCGCGGTGCCCGACGGGCTGGCGGTAGAAGTGACTGCCAGCACCTGCCGCATGCGCGGCACCGACCACTCGCCCCCGCGCTGCGCCGCCTTGTCCGGCAAGCTGGGCGTGAAGATCGGCTGCGGCATCTACGAATGGCGCCCCTCGCCCTGCCGCGAGTTTGAAGAGGGCAGCGACGCCTGCGAGCGGGCGCGCCAACGCCACGGTCTGCCACCGCTCTCAGGCTCGCACTGAAACACCAACTGCTTCAGACCTAAACATTTTCAGAGCTTGTTGGAAATAACCGACACCACGGTTTTTTGGCCGGTGCTACCTTCACGGCACCATGAAAAAGCTTTGGGACATCTCCCCCTCCATCCACGCGGCTGCACCGGTTTTTCCGGGTGACACGGCGTACGCACAAACCTGGGTCGCCAGCATCGGGCCCGGTTGCCCGGTGAACGTGAGTGCCATCACCTTGTCTCCCCACGTGGGCGCCCACGCCGACGCGCCACTGCACTACGACCCCGAGGGCGAAGCCATCGGCGCGGTGAATCTGGACGCATTTCTGGGCCCCTGCCGGGTGGTTCACGCCATCGGTTGCGGCCCGCTTGTGCAGCCCGCGCACCTTGCGCACGCCATGGAAAACCTGCCGGAGCGCGTGCTGGTGCGGGTCTACGAGCGCCAGCCGCAAGACCACTTTGACGACACCCTGCCCGCCTTCGCTCCCGAAACCGTCACGCTGCTGGCCGACCTGGGTGTGAAGCTCATCGGCATCGACAGCGCCAGCATCGACCCCGCCGACAGCAAGGCGCTGCTCAGCCACCAGGTGATCCGCCAGCGCGGCCTGCGGGTGCTGGAAAACCTGTTGCTCGACGATGTGCCCGAAGGCGACTACGAGTTGATTGCCCTGCCCCTGAAGCTCACCACCGCCGACGCCAGCCCTGTGCGCGCGGTGCTCAGAGCGCTTTAAACCCCTGCCAACGGAGCCCCCATGATCACCCAGCAAGACTGCATCCAACTCGACGCCCAAGACCCTTTGCGCAGCCTTCGCCAGCTGTTCAGCATTCCCGATGGCACCATTTACCTGGACGGCAATTCGCTCGGCGTGATGCCGGCCGCCACCCCGGCGCGGGTGGCAGATGTCGTGGCCCGCGAATGGGGCACCGACCTCATTCAAAGCTGGAACAAAAACGGCTGGTTCAGCCTGCCACAGCAAGTGGGCAACAAAATTGCCCGGCTCATTGGCGCGGACGACAACGAGGTGGTGGCCACCGACAGCACGTCCATCAACCTCTACAAAGTGCTCAGCGCCGCGCTGAATATGGCCGCGGTGGACAGCCCGGCCCGCAAGCGCATCGTGAGCGAGCGCAGCAACTTCCCGACCGACCTCTACATTGCCGAGGCGCTGTGCAAAGAGCGCGGACTGGAGCTGGTGCTGGTCGAGCCCGAAGAGATCGCGGGCGCGCTGAACGAGCAAGTGGCGGTGCTGATGCTCACCCATGTGAACTACCGCACCGGCGCCATGCACGACATGGCCGCCCTGACTGCCGCCGCCCACGCCGCCGGCGCACTGATGGTGTGGGACCTGGCGCACAGCGCAGGCGCCGTGCCGGTGGACCTGAGCGGCGCCAGCGCCGACTACGCGGTGGGCTGCGGCTACAAATACCTCAACGGCGGCCCCGGCGCCCCCGCCTTCGTATGGGTGAACCCGAAACACGCCAACCGCTTCTGGCAGCCGCTAGCCGGCTGGTGGGGCCATGCGGCTCCGTTTGCCTTCACGCCCGACTACCAGCCCGCACCCGGCATCACCCGCTACCAGTGCGGCACCCAGCCCATCATCAGCCTGGCCGCGCTGGACTGCGGGCTTGACGTGTTCACCGCCGCCGAAGCGCTCGGTGGCATGGCCGCGTTGCGCACCAAGTCGCTGGCGCTCACCGACCTGTTCATCACGCTGGTGGAAGAGCGCTGCGCAGGACACGGCCTGGGCCTGGCCACTCCACGGGCGCACGCTGAACGCGGCTCACAAGTCTGTCTGACACGGGACGAAGGCGCCTACGCCATCGTGCAGGCGCTGATTGCGCGCGGCGTGGTGGGTGACTACCGAGCGGGCGACGGCGGCAACCACAAGGACATCCTGCGCTTTGGTTTCACCCCGCTCTACATCGGCTTTGAAGAGGTGTGGCACGCGGTGGAACACCTCAAGCAGGTGCTGGAAAGTGGCGAATGGCAGCGCCCCGAATTCAACCGCCAACACGCCGTCACCTGATGCCGTTTCATCCAAACCGCCGTTCGGGCTGAGCCTGTCGAAGCCCTCTCAACCCAGCATTGCACAAGCCCTTCGACAAGCTCAGGGCGAACGGAGACACCCCATGGCCTGCCCACACAACCCCATTTCATCGACAGCCCCCGCCGCGCACGCCACCGAAGCCATCGTCGCTGAAGAAAAGGCCCAGCTCGACTTCAGCCAGCGCATGAGCTACGGCGACTACCTGCAGCTCGACGCCATTCTGGGCGCCCAAAAACCGCTGTCGCCCGCGCACGACGAGCTGCTGTTCATCGTGCAGCACCAGACCAGCGAACTCTGGATGAAGCTGATGCTGCACGAGCTGCACGCCGCGGTGAACAACATCGCCAGCGACGAGCTGAACGCCGCCTTCAAGCAGCTCGCGCGTGTCAGCAAAATCATGGAACAGCTGGTACACGCCTGGGACGTGCTGGCCACCATGACGCCGCCCGAATACAGCGCCCTGCGGCCCTACCTGGCCCAGTCCAGCGGCTTCCAGAGCCACCAGTACCGCTGCATCGAGTTCGCCATGGGCAACAAAAACGCCGCCATGCTCAAGCCCCACGCGCACCGGCCCGACCTGCTGGCCGTGGTGCAGGCAGCGTATGAAGCCCCGTCGCTGTACGACGAAGCGCTGCGCCTGCTGGCCCGGCGTGGCTTGGCGGTGCCCGCCAGCCACACCCAACGCGACTGGACCCAGCCCTACGAAGCCAGCGACGCGGTGCAACAAGCCTGGTTGCAGGTGTACCGCAACCCCAAAGACCATTGGGACCTGTACCAGCTGGGCGAAGAACTCACCGACCTGGAAGACGCCTTTCGCCTCTGGCGCTTTCGCCACGTCACCACCGTGGAACGCGTGATTGGCTTCAAGCGCGGCACCGGCGGCACCGGCGGTGTGAGCTACCTGCGCAAGATGCTCGACGTGGTGCTGTTCCCCGAAATCTGGCGCCTGCGTACCGACCTGTAACGCACGGCTGGTGATAATGGCCGGATGAGCACGCCATCCTCTCAGCACCTCCGTCCTTTCATCCCGTCTCGCCGCCGGTTGTTGGTAGTGGTCGGCTGGCTGGCCGCAGCAACGGTGGCGTGGGGCACTTCGGCAGCACGCGCGCAGCCGGTGGTGGTGGCTGCCTCTGACCTGAAGTTTGCGCTGGAAGAAGTGGCCGCGCTGCACCAGAAAGCGGGCGGCAGCCCGGTGCGGCTGGTGTTTGGGTCGTCCGGCAATTTTTACCGCCAAATTTTGCAAGGTGCGCCCTACCAGCTGTTTTTGTCGGCGGATGAAAACTTTGTGTTTCAGCTGGCCGATGCTGGCAAAACCGAAGACCGGGGCGTGCTGTATGCCGTGGGCCGCATCGGCCTGATGGTGCCCAAGGGCTCGCCGCTGAAGGCCGACGGTGAGCTCAAAGACCTGGCGCTGGCGCTGAAAGACGGGCGGCTGAAAAAGTTGGCCATTGCCAACCCGGAACACGCGCCCTACGGCACGCGGGCCATGGAAGCGCTGCAACACGCGGGCCTGTGGCCGGCCATCCAGCCGCGGCTGGTGCTGGGCGAAAACATTTCGCAAGCCACGCAGTTCGCCACCTCGGGCAGCACGCAAGGCGGCATCGTGGCGTATTCGCTGGCTTTGGCGCCTGCGGTGTCGGCGCTGGGAAGCTTTGCGCTGATTCCCGAAAGCTGGCACCAGCCGCTGCGCCAGCGCATGGTGCTGGTGCGCGGTGCCGACGCCGCCAGCCGCGCCTTTTACGCCCACCTGCAAACACCCGCCGCCCAGGCCGTGCTGCGCCGCCACGGCTTCACCCAGCCCACCGCCGCCAAGACCCCCTGACGGCGCATGGACTGGACCGCCCTCACCCTCTCGCTCAAGCTGGCCGGCGCCACGGTGGCGCTGCTGCTACCGCTGGGCCTGTGGCTCGGCCGCTGGCTGGCGCGCACGCCCGCGCGCTGGAAAATCTGGGTCGAAGCCGCCATGCTGCTGCCGCTGGTGTTGCCGCCCACGGTGCTGGGCTACTACCTGCTGGTGGGGCTGGGCAACAGCTCGCCGCTGGGCCAGTTGGCGCAGCAACTCTTCGGTGTGCAGCTCACCTTCAGCTTCACCGGTTTGCTCATTGCCTCGCTGGTGTTCAACATTCCCTTCGCCCTGCAGCCGCTGCAGCGGGCCTATGAAAACGTGCCCCCCAGCCTGCACGAAGCGGCGCTGGTGTGCGGCCTCTCGGCCTGGGAACGCTTCACCAAGGTGGACCTGCCACTCGTGTGGCCCGGCATCATGTCGGCAGCGGTCATGACCTTTGCCCACACGCTGGGCGAATTCGGCGTGGTGCTCATGGTGGGCGGCAGCATCCCGGGTGAAACGCAAACCATCGCCATCGCCATTTACGACCGGGTGCAGGCGTTTGACACGCGCGCTGCGCACACCATGTCGCTCACCCTGCTGCTCATTTCGCTGCTGGCCATCGCGGCGTCGCTGCTGGCCAGCCGCCGGCTTGGCCGCCCCCGCCCAGAGACCACACCATGAGCCTGCAGGTCAGCATCGACCAAGCCCTGCCCATGCGCCTGGCGGGCAGCTTTCAGTGCGCGCCGGGCCAGCTGGTGGCGCTGGTGGGGCCGTCGGGCGCGGGAAAAACGTCCCTGCTGCGCGCCATCGCCGGGCTCATGAAGCCGCAAAACGCCCGCATCAACGTGGGCAGCGCCTGCTGGTGCGACACCGCACAAGGCCTGTGGGTGCCGCCACAGCAGCGCAACGTGGGTCTGGTGTTTCAAGACTACGCGCTCATGCCCCACATGACCGCGCTGGACAACGTGGCCCTGCCCCTGCGTGGGCCAGATCGCCTGCCCCGCGCGCTTGACATACTGCGCCGCGTGGGCCTCACTGCCGAGCACATGCAGCGCCGCCCGGCCCAGCTCTCGGGCGGGCAGCAACAGCGCGTGGCCGTGGCGCGCGCGCTGGTGCGCGAGCCGGCCGTGCTGCTGCTGGACGAGCCGTTTTCAGCCGTGGACCAGATGAACCGGCAAACGCTGTATGCGCTGCTGGCCGAGCTGCGCGAAGACATTGCCGTGCCCATGGTGCTGGTCACCCACGACCTGAACGAAGCCCGCCTGCTGGCCGACGAACTGGTGGTGATGGCCGAAGGCGCGGTGCTGCAGCAAGGCCGCGCCGACGCCATCCACCGCGCCCCGCGCAACGCCCGCGTGGCCGACATCGTGGGCATTGCCAACCGCTTTGACGGCGTGTGGCTGGGGCCCGACGCCAACAGCCCCGATGGCACCGGCTGGCTGCGCTGGGGCACCGGCGACGCTGCCATGCACCTGCCGGTGCGCGACAAAGGGCGCATTGAGCCGGGGCAGTCGGTGGCCTGGGTGGTGCCGGGTGAAGGCTTGCGGCTGTGTAACGAAACCGCTGCGTCCAGCGCGCCACCACCCAACGGCCTGAGCCTGCAGGTGCGGGTGGTCACGCTGCGCCACCTGGGCGATGTGTGGCTGCTGCGCCTGCAATGCCTGGACGGACCCCAGGCCAGCTTTCAGATCATGCTGACCGGCCCGCAGGTGGGCCCGCTGGTGCCGGGCCAATCGCTGCAACTGTGCATGGACCTGAGCATGCTGCACATCATGCCCATCAAAACCGGCGCGGGCGCGCTGGCTTCGGCGGGCTGAGGCCCGCCCAACCGGATCACCGCTGCTGGCTCAGGGCCGGATGTTGTTGCGGGTGATCACGTCGGTCATGGCGGCCGTGTCGGCCCGCACGCGCTGCGCCAGCCCCTCGGGCGAGGTGCCCGCCACCTGCCAGCCCTGGTTCAAAATGGTCTGGCGAATTTCAGGGCGGCGCACGATGTCCGTCAACAAGGTGGCCAGGCGGTTCACATGGGCCTTGGGCAGGCTGTTGGGCGCTGCAACCGCGTTCCAGATTTCCAGTTGCATGTCGCGCACGCCCAGCTCGGCCAGGCTGGGCAGTTCGGGCGCGACGCTGCTGCGCCCGCGCGACGTGACACCGATGGCGCGCAAGGTGCCACCACGCACCTGGGCCAGGGCCAGGCCCGGTGGCAGCAAGGCCATCTGGATCTGGCCACCCAACATGGCCGAAATCACCTGCGGATTGCCCTGGTAAGGCACATGCACCGGCGCCAGGCCGGCGCGGCCTTTCAGCAGTTCCATGCCCAAGTGCGCCACCGTGCCCACGCCGGGGGTGCCGTAGTTCCAGCGGTCGCCCGCCTCGCGCGCAGCTGCAAAAAACCCGGCTCCGCTGGTGGGGGTGTTGGCCGGCACGGTGAGCACCAGGGGCGACACCGCCAGCAGCGACACCGGCGCCAGGTCGGTCAAGGGGTCGTAGGTTGTGGCCGGGTTGAGGATCTTGGCGATCGTCATGTTGCCGTTGATCATGAGCCCGATGGTGTGGTCGTCGGTGGCGCGGGCCACCAGGGCGGCGGCAATGTTGCCACCGGCGCCCGGGCGGTTGTCCACCACCACGGGCTGGCCCAGCGCCTGCGACAGGGGCTCGGCCAGCGCACGCGCCATCAGGTCGGGCGACGAACCCCCGGGGAAACCCACCACGATTTTCAGCGGCCGGCTGGGCCAGGTGGTTTGGGCCTGCGCGGTGGGCAGCGCCCAGGCGCTGGCCAGGGTGGCAGCAACAACCAGGGCTTGGCGGCGGTTGGGGCAGTGTGTGGCGTTCATGGTGTCTCTCTCGGTCAGGGTGTCGGTGGGCAGGTCAGTCGAGCGGGTCGGGCGGCCCCTCGTACAGCCAGGCATTGTCCAGCAGACCTTCGCCCAGCAGGGCCATGGCGCTGTTGCGGCCCCAGCGCAGCAGGCCGCTGGCATGAAAAATGGTGCCGTTGCGCTGCGAGCGGCTTTGCACGCGGGCGTTGCGCGCCCAGCGGGTCTGCGCGTACCGCGCCAGCAGGTCGGGCCAGTCTGCCACGGGTGCGGCATCGCGCAGGCGGCCGAGCGTCCAGGCGTCTTCTATGGCCATAGCAGCGCCTTGCGCCAGGTAAGGGCGCAGCGGGTGGGCCGCATCGCCCAGCAGCGCCACCCGGCCGTGCGCGTGCTCATGCGGGCCGGTCATGGGCGCGCGGTCGTTCAGCGCCCACAGTTTCCAGCCCTTCACCACATCGATCATGGTCATCAGGTCTTTGCAGGCCGGGCCAAGTGCGCGTTTCAGGTCGGCCGCCTGGGCTTCATGGCTCCAGCTTTGCGGGTCGCTGCCCACCGGGCCGCCATGGCCTTGGCCCAGCACACCGTGCACCACCGCCACCACGTTGAACCACTCGCCGCTGCGCACGGGGTAATGCACCACATGCAGGCGCGGGCCGAGCCAGGCGGTGACCGCGTTGTCGCGCTGCGCGGCGGGCAGGTCGTCGCGGTGCACCATGCCCCGGTAGGCCAGGTGGCCACTGGCGCGCACCGGCTGCGCGCCCAGCATCTGCGACCGCACACGGCTCCACAAGCCGTCGCTGCCAATGAGGGCCTGCCCCTCCAGCGTCGTGTCGCTTTCGGTCGTCACTTGCACGGCATCGGCCGTCTGCTCATAAGCGGCCACACGCGTGTTGAGGTGCAGGCGCACACCGGGTTCTTGCTGGACGGCGCGCAGCAAGAGGCCGTGCAGGTCGGCGCGGTGCAGGGTGGCGTAGGGCTGGGCGTAGCGGGCCAGGGCCATGGCACCCAGGCGCAGCTGCCCCAGCCGTTGGCCGCTGTGTGCATCGCGCACCCACAGCAGCTCGGGAAAGGCGGCGCAGGCCTGCAGCTCGTCTGTGAGGCCCCAGGCATGCAGCACGCGCACCGCATTGGGCCCCAGTTGCAGGCCCGCGCCCACTTCGCCAAAGGCGCTGGTTTGCTCCAGCACGTCCACCGAAACCCCGGCCCGGGCCAGCGCCAGCGCGCAGGCCAAGCCCCCAATGCCGCCACCGGCGACCACCACATGTTCATTCATGGGAAGCGATTGTGCCGCCCGCGTGCGCGGCGGCCTTGACGCAGGTCAGGGCAACGCGGTCAAAGCACGCGGTTGAACCAGAACAACGACAAGCCGGCCGACAGCAGCGCCAGCACCGAAGCCAGCAGCGCGAGCAGAGCCGAAATTTCAGTTTCCTTTTTCTCCACCGTGAGCCGGGTACTGAGCGACTCGTACACCTGCTTGAGGTTCTCAGCCGTGCCGGCGTAAAAGTATTCCCCCTGCGTGGTGCGGGCCACGCTTTTCAGCGTGTCTTCGTCCAGCCGCACCCGCATGGACCAGCCTTCAAACCCGATCACTTCGCCGTCCACCGTGCCAATGCCCACGGTGTAGACGCGCACGCCCCGGTCGGCGGCCAGTTGGGCGGCTTCTGCGGTGTCCACGCCGGTGGTGCGCTGGCCGTCGGTGAGCAAAATGATGGACGCCGAGGTGTAAGAGCCCGGCGGCACGGGCGCCGCCGGGGGCTGCTGGTCTTTGCGGGCCTGTTCGAGCGAACGGCCCTGGGGCGCAAACGGGTCGCTGTTGCGGCCATAGGTGAGGCTGGCCAGATCGAGCCCCTGGCCCGGAAACAGCTCGCCCAGCGCCACCACAATGGCGCTGCCGATGGCGGTGGCGCGTTGCAGCTGAAACTTGTCGATGGCGGCCACCAGGTCTTCGCGGCTCAGGGTGATGGGCTGCACCACCTGCGCGGTGCCGGCAAACGCCACGATACCCACGCGCACATGGCGCGGCAGCTCGGCCAGAAACGCCTTGGCGGCGGCTTGCGCGGCTTCCAGGCGGTTGGGCTCCACGTCGGTGGCGCGCATGCTGCCCGACACATCCATGGCCAAAATGATGGTCTGCTGTTGCGACGGCAGCACGATGCTGGCCATGGGCCGCGCCGAGGCCAGCAGCATGGCAGCCAGCGCCAGCCACAACAGCGCCGGGGGCACATGCCGACGCCAGCCTGGGCCTTTGCCCATGGCCTCGCGCACGATGGCTAGGCTGGCAAACCGCAGCGCCGTTTGCTGGCGCCGGCGCAGCAGCCACAGGTAGCCCAGCAGCAGCAGCGGCAGGGCCAACAGCAACCACAGAAGCTGCGGCCAGAGAAAGGTGATGGGCCCATTCATGAGCGTGCTCCTTCAGGTGCACCCGCCCGCGACAGGTGCGGGCCGGCGGGGCCGCGCGGTGTGCCGCGCCCCAGGCGGCTGCGCCGCTTGCGCAGGTCCACGAAGCGCAGCACGGCGTCGGCCAGATCGTCGTCGGTGGAGAGTTCGAGCGTGTCCACGCCCGCGCGCGCCAGGCTCTCGCGCAGCTGGGCTTCCCGTTGCGCGGCAATGCGGGCAAAGCGCTGCCGAAAACCCGCGTCGTGCGTGTCCACCAGCAGCTGTTCGCCGGTTTCGGCGTCGCGTATCGGGATCAGGCCCAGGTCGGGCAGCGCCAGTTCCAGCGGGTCCAGCAGGCGCACGGCCACCACGTCGTGGCGTTGGGCCAGTTCGCCCAGGGGCTGCTCCCAGCCGGGCTCGCTGATGAAGTCGGACACCACAAACACCGTGGCCCGCTGGTGCACGGTGCGCGCAGCGGCGCTGAGCAAGTCAGACAGGCGGGTTGGGCCGTTTGCGGCTTCGCGGCTGGCTTCACGATTCAAAGGCGCTGGCGGCTGCTGGATCAGGTGGATCAGCTGCAGCAAGTGGGCGCGGCCACCACGGGCCGGCAGCACCGCGTCCACCAGCGGCTGGCCGCGCGAGCCGTAGAGCACCGCACCCACGCGGTTGCCGTGGCGGGTGATCAGCCGGGCCAGCACCGCCACCGCGTCGCGCAGCACCGTGCTCTTGCGTTGCGGGCCCGAGCCAAAGTCCACCGAGGGGCTCAGGTCCAGTAAAAACCAGGCGGCCATTTCGCGGTCTTCGGTGAACACGCGCACATGCGGCTGCTGCAGGCGCGCGGTCACGTTCCAGTCGATGTGGCGCACGTCGTCGTGGTGCTGGTATTCGCGCAGGTCGGCCAGGTCCAGCCCGCTGCCGCGCATGAGGCTGCGAAAGTCACCTTGCAGCAAGCCGTCAAGGCGGCGGATCACGGTCCAGTCGAGCCGTTTTAGCAACGCGTCGGCCCGCTCGCGCGGCGCGCTGACCGGCGCCGGCGGCGGCGCGGCGGTGCGGGGTTTGAAGAGACCGAACAACATGGCCGTGTGCCTTCAGGCCACCCGCTTTTCGTGCTCCAGCGGCTTGGCGGGCGGTTTCACCGCGGCCATGATGCGCTGCACCAGCACATCGGGGCTCAGGTCTTCCGAGATGCCCTCGTACGACAGCACGATGCGGTGGCGCAGCACGTCGGGCACCAGGTCGGCCATGTCTTCGGGCAACGCATAGCTGCGCCCACGCAGCAGCGCCAGCGCGCGGGCCCCTTCCACCAGGCCAATGGTGGCGCGCGGGCTGGCGCCGTAGGTGATGAAACGGGCCATGTCTTTCAGGCCATGCTTGTCGGGGTTGCGCGTGGCCGACACCAGCTTCACCGCGTACTGCACCAGCGAAGGGTCCACATACACGGCTCGGCACTGCGCCTGCAGCGCGGCCAGCTGCTCGGTGGTGGCCACCGCCTGCACCTGCACCGCCGGGCCGGTGACGCGCTCGACGATGACGAACTCTTCTTCGTCGGTCGGGTAATCCACCACCACCTTCATCATGAAACGGTCCACCTGCGCTTCGGGCAGCGGGTAGGTGCCCTCGGTTTCAATCGGGTTTTGCGTGGCCATCACCAGAAACGGGCTGGGCACCTTGTGCGATTCACCGGCAATGGTCACCTGGCGCTCTTGCATCACCTCCAGCAACGCGCTTTGCACCTTGGCGGGCGCCCGGTTGATCTCGTCGGCGAGCAGCAGGTTGGCAAACACCGGGCCGAGCGCGGTGCTGAAGTCGCCGGTTTTCTGGTTGTAAATGCGCGTACCGACCAGATCGGCCGGCACCAGGTCGGGTGTGAACTGGATGCGCTTGAAACGCCCTTGCACCACGTCGGCCAGGGTTTTCACCGTCAGGGTTTTGGCCAGCCCGGGCACCCCTTCCACCAGCAAATGGCCTTGCGCCAGCATGGCCACCATCACACGCTCCAGAAATCGGTCTTGCCCGACGACCACCCGCTTCACTTCGTACAGGATCTGCTCCATCAGCTGGGCGGTGTCGGGGGCGTTGGGGTCGCTCATGTTGCTCTCCGTTTCAGAAGGGGGGAAGACCGGCGGCGCTGGCGGCGCTTTCTATGGGCACTGCAAAACCGATGCCCACAAAGGTGCGGTGGCTGGTCGGGTTGAGGATGCCGGTGACGATGCCCACCACCTCGCCGTCCATGGTCACCAGCGGCCCCCCAGAATTGCCGGGGTTGGCGGCGGCGTCAAACTGGATCAGGTTGCCAATTTCCTGCTCGCCCTCGGGCGAACGAAACGAGCGGCCCAGCCCTGAAATGACACCCGCCGAAGTGGACGGCCCAATGCCGAACGGGAACCCGACGGCCACCACCGGTTCACCGGGCAGCAGGTCGGTGGTGGACCGCATGGTGGCGGCGCTCAGGTCGTCAGGAATGGTGTGGGCCTGCAGCACGGCCAGGTCGTTTTCAGGCTGCGCGCCCACCACGCTGGCTGCCGACATGCTGCCGTCGGCAAACACCAGCCGGATGGTCTGCGCGCTTTGCACCACATGCAGGTTGGTCAAAATCACACCCTTGTCCACGATGACCACCCCGGTGCCCACGCCCTGCTCTTCGTCTTCACCCTTTTTGTTTTTGGCGAACGACACGACGCGCACCACCGAAGGGCGGATTTTTTCAGCCGCACGGGCCGATGCCGAAGGCAGATTTTGGGTGGTGAGGGTGCGCAGCACCGCCGCATCGATGTCCTTTTGCGTCAGCCCACTGGCGCCGCCCGGCCCGCGCAGCAGCACGCTGGCCAACAGCAGCGCACCCAGCACCGCCATGCCGGCCCACATCACGCGCGGGCTGGTGCCGGCCTGGGTGAGCCGCTGACCCAGCCGGAGGCGGGTCTGGGGTGGCGCGGGCGTTTCCTGCGGCGCCGTGTCCACCGCTTCGGGCGCAGCCGCCGCAGCGGCGCGGGCCGAGCGGCTGTACAGGGCAGGCTGGCGCATGGGCTTCTCCTGGTGCGCCGGAATGGGCGCTGTGCACATCATGCCGCGTTGCGCGGCACCGCTCAAGCACTCAACAATTGCCTGAGCACATAGGGCAGGATTCCACCCGCGCGGTAATAGTTCACTTCCACTGGCGTGTCGATGCGCAGCGTCAGCACCACTTCCTGGCAGTGACCATTGGCACGGGTGATCACCAGGGTGGCGTCGCTCTGGGGCAGCAGTTCGGGGTGCGGCAGCACGTCCAGCGTTTCGTCGCCCGTGAGGCCCAGGCTTTCCCACGAATCGCCGACCTTGAACTGCAGCGGCAACACACCCATGCCCACCAGGTTGCTGCGGTGGATGCGCTCAAAGCTGCGCGCCACCACGGCCTTGATGCCCAGCAGCTGGGTGCCTTTGGCGGCCCAGTCGCGGCTGGAGCCGGTGCCGTATTCTTCGCCCGCCAGCACCACGGTGGGCACACCGGCGGCCTGGTAGCGCGTGGCAGCGTCAAAAATGGCCATTTTCTGGCCTTGCCCGGTGCCGCTGCTCTGGTAAATCGTCCAGCCGCCCTCTTCGCGTGAGCCTGCGGCGTCGGGCGCGAGCATCAGGTTTTTGATGCGCACATTGGCAAACGTGCCGCGCATCATCACGTCGTGGTGACCCCGGCGCGCGCCGTAGCTGTTGAAGTCGGCCTTGAGCACGCCGCGCTCCCGCAGCCACTGGCCAGCGGGCGAGTTTTCGGCGATGTTGCCGGCTGGGGAAATGTGGTCGGTGGTGATCGAATCACCAAACAGTGCCATGATGCGCGCGCCACGCACCTCGGGGGCCACCTCGGCGGGCTGCGCCAGTTCGAAGTCGGTAAAAAACGGCGGCTCGGCAATGTAGGAGCTGGCCGGCCAGGTGTAGGCGTTGCCGCTCACACCCTGTATGCGCGCCCACAGCGGGCCGGGCTCGCCCTTGATGCGCTCGTAGTTGTTGCGGTAGGCCTTGCCTTTCATGGCAAATTTCATCAGCGCGTGCACCTCTTCGCTGCTGGGCCAGATGTCCCCCAGGTACACCGGCCGGCCCCCTTCGCCCAGGCCCAGCGGCTCGGTCATCAGGTCGGTCATCACGTTGCCGGCAATGGCGTAAGCCACCACCAGTGGCGGGCTGGCCAGAAAGTTGGCTTTCAGGTTGGGGTGAATGCGGGCTTCGAAATTGCGGTTGCCCGACAGCACCGCCGCGCACACCAGGTCGTTTTGCGTGATCACCTCGTTGAGCTCGGGCGTGAGATCGCCCGCATTGCCAATGCAGGTGGTGCAGCCGTAGCCCGCCAGCGCAAAACCCAGCTTTTCCAGGTAGGGCAGCAAACCGGTGGCGGTGAGGTATTCGGTGACGATGCGCGAGCCCGGTGCCAGCGATGTCTTGATGTGCGGCCTCACCTTGAGCCCGGCCTGCACCGCCTTTTGCGCCAGCAGGCCAGCAGCCAGCATCACGCCGGGGTTGCTGGTGTTGGTGCAGCTGGTGATGGCCGCAATCAGGACATCGCCGTTGCCCACCGACAGCGAGTGGGGGTGCGGTGTGGCGGCCTCGGACTGGGCGGTGGCGCGCGCAGGCCGGTTGGCGTCCATTTCGGCCACCGAGCGCGGTGCTCCTGCCGGCGTGGGCTGCTCGCGCAACTCGTGCAGTGCTTGGTCGCCGTCAACTTGCAGCTGGTGGCGGGTGTGCAGCAAAGCGGCTGGGCGGTTGAAGCCGTTGTCGGCGTTGGGCTTGCTGAACAGCGACGCAAACTGGCTGGCCACCTGGCCGAGCTCGATGCGGTCTTGCGGCCGCTTGGGGCCCGCCAGGCTGGGGGTGACCTGGCCCAAATCCAGCGTGACCACCTGCGAATAGTCGATACCACCCGCCCCGATGGAAGCTCCTGGCGCACCCGGCACACCGAACAAGCCCTGCGCCCGAAAGTAGGCTTCAAAGGCCTCAATTTCGGCCTTGCTGCGACCGGTGCCCCGGAAGTAATCCAGCGTCTTGTCGTCCACCGGAAAGAAGCCCATGGTGGCACCGTATTCGGGCGCCATGTTGGCGATGGTGGCGCGGTCGGGCAGCGCCAGCGAGGCCGTGCCTTCACCAAAAAACTCCACAAACTTGCCCACCACCTTGTGGCTGCGCAACAGCTCGGTCACCGTCAACACCAGGTCGGTGGCGGTCACGCCTTCGCGCAGCCGGCCGGTCATCTCAAAACCCACCACGTCGGGCATGAGAAAGTACACCGGCTGGCCCAGCATGGCGGCTTCGGCCTCAATGCCACCCACGCCCCAGCCCACCACGCCAATGCCGTTGATCATGGTGGTGTGGCTGTCGGTGCCCACCAGGGTGTCGGGGTAATACAGGCCGCCCTTCAGGTGCACGCCGCGCGCCAGGTACTCCAGGTTAACCTGGTGCACGATGCCAAAACCCGGCGGCACGACGCCAAAGGTTTCAAACGCCTGCATGCCCCATTTCATGAATTCGTAGCGCTCGCGGTTGCGCTGAAATTCCAGCTTCATGTTGAGGTCGAGCGCTTTCTTGGTCCCGTAGTGGTCCACCATCACCGAGTGGTCCACCACCAGGTCCACCGGCACCAGCGGTTCAATCTTTTTCGGGTCCTGGCCCAGGCGCTGCGCCACGCTGCGCATAGCGGCCAGGTCGGCCAGCAAGGGCACGCCGGTGAAGTCTTGCAACACCACCCGCGCCACCGTGAAAGGTATTTCGTCGCTGCGCGCAGCGTTGGGCTGCCAATTGGCCAGCTGCGCAACATGCTCGGCCGTGACGCGCTCGCCATCGCAGTGGCGCAACACGCTTTCGAGCACGATGCGCAGCGACACCGGCAGACGCGAGACGTTAGGAAACTGCTTGGCCAGCGCTGGCAGGGAATACAGGCGACCACTCTTGCCCGACGCGGTCTTGAAGTGTTTGACGGTATGGGCAAACGGGTGGGCAAAGCGGGCGGACGGGGTCATGAAGAACTCCAGATAAAAGCCAAAACTGACGAGTCCATTCTGTTCGCAGCCATGGAGTCCGCGCTGTCTGTAGTGGCTTGTCGGGTCACAAGCCTCTTATGTCAAGCGCCAAGGGGGTGGTCTTGGGTGCGCCCACCACCAGGCATGGCATCGACGCTTGGGTCGTATGTAGGCTGACGCACAGACAGCGGCGCAGTCCGTCCAGATACTGCAACCACACGAACGCTGGTACGCCGTAGCAGCGAAGCCTTTCGAGCCGTGCGGCCACCAAGACAACCAGACGTGGCCGAAGACCCTAAAACCCGCCAACGAGAACACCATGAAAATCAACCCAATCACCCACCGCCCCTGGACATGGATCGCTCCTTTGGTTCTCAGCACCCTGGTGGCGGCCTGTGGCGGTGGCGACCCTGTGCTGGGTTTTGACGGCACGGCCAACAACCCGACCGTGGATTCAGCCGTTGCACCGCTGGTGGGCACCACAGTCGCATTGGCTTCTGCATCCACCTTCGGCATCTTTGGCGGTTCGGCGGGCACGACCAACCAGGGTACTTTCACCGTCATCAATGGCGACATTGGCACCACGGCGGTATCGACTGCGATCACAGGCTTTTACGACACGGCGCCCACCAACTGTCTGTACACCGTGACCGGCGCCAATGCCGGCCTGGTGACCGGGAGCATTTACAGCGCACCGCCGCCGCCCACTGTTGACTGCCCGACCGAAGGCACGGCCAACACCTTTGCGACAGCCACCGCAGCACGCGCAGACGCTCTGGCGGCCTACAACACGCTGGCTGGTCTGGCCGGTGGCCCTGACCCCCGTGCGGGCAACCTGGCCAACCTGGTGCTCGCACCCGGCGTTTACACGGCTGCGGCAGGCACTTTCATGATTGAAGGCGGTGACCTGACGCTGG
This sequence comes from Hydrogenophaga sp. LT287, assembly GCF_055702805.1. NCBI lineage: Bacteria > Pseudomonadati > Pseudomonadota > Betaproteobacteria > Burkholderiales > Comamonadaceae > Hydrogenophaga > Hydrogenophaga sp. LT287. The sequence continues at coordinate 180,333 of NZ_JBVPZC010000003.1, forward strand.
ACGCCCAAGGCGATGCCAACGCGGTGTGGGTGTTTCAGATGGCCCAAACCCTCACGGTGGGCGGCCCAGGCGCGGCATTTCCGCAGAGCGTGGTGCTCGCCGGCGGCGCACAAGCCAAGAACGTGTTCTGGCAGGTGGGCAGCGCAGCCACCATCAACGCCGGCGGTGGCGGCACCATGGTGGGCACCATCATTTCTCAGGCGGGTGTCGCGTTTTCAACGCCAGGCAACGTCGCACTGGTCACGCTCAACGGCCGCGCGCTCTCGCTCGACGCGTCGGTCACCCTGGTGAACACGGTGATCAACGTGCCAGCGCCTTGACGCGCCCTTGCTCAGCAACCTATTTTTGAAGAACAACATGACACCCACCACCCACAAAAGTGCAGGCGCTTTGAGCCTGCTGACCCTGGCACTCTTCGCCAGCCCCATGGCCCTGGCACAACAGTCCGGCTGGTACGGCGGGGCCAACGTTGGCCGCACCGGTGCGGAGATCGACGACGCCCGCATCGCCAGTGGCCTGCTGGTACAGGGATTCAACACCACCTCGATCGACGACCGGGACCGCAGCAACGGCTTCAAGCTCTTCGGCGGGTACCAGCTCAGCCCCTACTTTGCGCTCGAAGGTGGTTACTTTGACCTCGGCAAGATCGGCTACACCGCCCATACGGTCCCAGAAGGCACGCTCAATGGCGAGATGCGCGTCAAAGGTCTGAACCTGGACCTGGTGGGCACCCTGCCGCTGACCGGTAAGCTGTCGGCCATCGGGCGCATCGGTGTGAACTACGCCCGCGCGAACGACCGATTCTCCAGCACCGGTGCAGTCAACGTGAGCAACCCAACCGCCAGCAAAAATGGCACCAACGCCAAATATGGCGTCGGCCTGAACTACGCGTTCAGCGATGCCCTTGCCATGCGGCTGGAAGTAGAGCGCTACCGTGTCAACGACGCCATCGGCAACAAAGGCGACATCGATATGGTGTCGGTCGGCCTGGTGTACCGTTTTGGAGGCCCTGAACCCGAGCGTGTGGCACGCGCCGTGGCGCCTGAGCCGGTGCTTGTGGTCGCGCCCGTCATCGTGCAGGCACCGCCGCCGCCCGCGCCGGCTGCCCCAGCGGTGGTTGTGCACAAGCGCGTGAGCCTCTCGGCGGAATCGTTGTTCGGCTTTGACGCCGACACGGTAAAGCCGGAAGGCCGAATGGCGCTCGACCAGTTCGCCCGAGATCTTGCAGGAACCACCTACGGGTCGGTCCGTGTCCAAGGCCACACCGACCGGCTGGGCTCCGAGGCCTACAACCAGCGCCTGTCGGAACAGCGCGCTGCGGCCGTGAAGAGCCACTTGGTCACGGCAGGCAAGCTCGATGCCAGCAAAATTTCGGCTATCGGCATGGGCGAGACACAGCCAGTCACCCAGCCTGAAGACTGCCAAGGCAACCAGCGCACTCCAGCACTTGTGGTCTGTCTGCAGCCCGATCGCCGGGTTGACGTGGAAGTCACCGGCACCCGCTGATCAACGACCCAGCGCCTTGAGCCAGCCTGTCTGGCGACAGGCGCGCATGCACCAGAAAAAAAGGCCGCGACAGCGGCCTTTTTGCCGCCTGTGCGTCGGGCATCGATTGGCGCTATTTTTTATACAGACGGCGCAGATCGGCGCGGGAAACCTTGACCACACTGTGCGGCAGCGCCCCAGCTTTCAGGCCCGGCAAGACCACGCAACAAGGTTTTTCTGCTGCACGAGCGCCCTGCGTCGCACCCGGCTTGAACGGCATCGCGTGGGTGATCTGTGCCACGCGTCTTGTGAGGACACACCGCACGCAAAAAAATGCCCCCGTGGCGAACCGTCGGGGGCATTTTTTTCGGACTGGCCAGACCGGCAGAGAAAAGCCTCAAGAGCACCGAGGGCACTCTCGAAGCATGGCCAAAGGAGCGGCTAGATGCGGCCCATCACCAGCAGCACCAGCAGAATGACCGCGATCAGCCCGAGACCGCCGCTGGGCCCGTAGCCCCAGCTTTTGCTGTGGGACCACGTCGGAATGGCGCCCACCAACATGAGGATCAAGACAATCAAAAGAATGGTGCCGATGCCCATGGTGTTCTCCTTCGGTGGGTTGAAAGGTCAATCAATTGGCAGGGGCTGGCACAACGATGACGTTGGTGTCACCACCGGTCTTGCCGGTTTCGCCTTGCATGCCGGTGGTACCGGTCTGGCCTGTGGCACCGGTTGAGCCGGTGTAACCCGTGTCGCCCGTGGCACCGGTGGCGCCTGTGTATCCGGTGCTACCGGTGGCGCCGGTGGAACCTGTGTAACCCGTGTTGCCCGTGTTGCCAGTGGCGCCAGTGGCGCCAGTGGCTCCGGCAGGGCCGGCAGGGCCGGGGACCATGATGTTGGCCGGGGCTGTGTTGACGATCGTGGGCTCGCGGTCGCAGGCCACCAGACCGAAAGTGGACAACAGAGCGATCAGCAAGAGGGAATGGCGAATAGGGTTCATGGGGATTCCTTGTAGTGAGGGGGTGTGACGGCGCCTCTGAGGCGCACCACACAGCGCAACCCGACGGACAGGCTTGTCCATCTGTTGCATTCCAGCGTAGGTGTTTGCACCGCTGCGATCTGTGCGCTGCCGAACACCCACACCAGAAAAATCCGCGGCCTGCCGGCCCAGACGAAAAAAAGGGTGGCCCTCACACCACCCTCTTGCACCAGACGACCGCCCGAGGCGCCGCGCCTACTTTTTTTGAACCGGGTTGGCAGTAAGCCAGTTGGCCGGGTAGGCGCGCATGAACTCTTTGGCCTTTTGCGGGTGGGCGGTGAGCCATGCGCCGTAAGCGCCCTCGTTGAGCACCGCCGGCATGCGCTTCTCTGAACCAGGCTGCTGGTAGCGGTTCATCAGCGCGTGGCTGTTGGCGTTGACCGTGAGCAAGGTGAAGCTGACGATGACCTGGCCGTCGGCACCGGTCCAGCGTTCCCACAAGCCGGCCACGCCCATGGGCTTGCCGTCCACCCGGGCAATGCGGGTGGGCACGGCTTTGCCGCTGCGGTAGTCGTCTTCAATGAAGGCCATCATGGGCACGATGCAGCGCTGGCCGCGGGTCCAGGCGTCGTAATAGTATTTCGACGTGCTCGCCGTTTCAGAGCGGGCATTCACCAGCTTGGTCGAGCGCAGTTTGGCGTCCGATGCCGATTTGACCCATGTCGGTACAAAACCAAACTGGCCCGAGACCAGCTCCAGCACCAGAGGCGCTGCCTCGGCGGGTGCCGCCTCAGCGGTGCCCTCAGCGGGTGCATCGGGCATCTCGGACTCGGCATGCTCAAGCGGCTGGGCTGGCGCGGCGGTGGCTTGCGCTTTTCGAATGAACACCCCCGGCTGGCGCGGCCAAACGTTGCGCCCCACAGGGGTTTCGGGGGCAGCCACGTTAAAGGCATCGGGGTACAGCGCGGCAGGCTGCAGGCTTTCGTATTGGGAACTCATGCGGCCGATGCTAGCCGAACGCAGCAGCGCACCCACCCAAGGCCGGTGCGCCTGAAACAGCCGCCTTCGTTTTGCCGCCAAAATCGGTTTTATTTGTAAGGCGTTTTGGTGTCCGTTTCTGACCTTGTGTGTTCACACGCTGCGGCAACCGTAGCCCCCAACCGCCGCACCGTGCTGCTGGGCGCCGCGGGCCTTCTGGCCTGGAGCGCAGGAGGGCGGGCCGCAGCGGCCAGCTCAGCCGATGGTGCCAGCAGCGTCTTGCCCCCCATGGCGCCGGTGCCGGGCGGCATCGCTCGCCTGTCGCTCGGGCCGTCGGCCACACGGCCTCTGGCGTTTGTGACCGCCACCGACGGCAGCACGGTGCCTTTGCTGGTGCTGGGCGACGTGATCGAATGGACGGCGCTGGTGGGCATACCGCTGGCCGCTGTGCCTGGGGAAGCACACATTGAGGTGCACGCGGCCCACGCTGCGCCACACACCCTGCGCTACACCGTTGCGCCCAAGCGCTACGCCGAACAGCGGCTGAAGGTGGCGCCCAAAACGGTGGACCTGTCAGCCGAGGACCTGACTCGCTTTGAGCGCGAGCGCGCCCACCAGCAACAGGTGATGGCCACCTTCAGCGAACCCCTGCCCGACCTGAACCGCCTGCGCATGCAGGTTCCCACGCCGGGGCGGCGCTCCAGCTCGTTCGGGCTGCGCCGGGTCTTCAACGGCCAGGCGCGCAGCCCGCACAGCGGCATGGACATTGCCGCGCCCACCGGCACGCCAGTGGTGGCGCCGCTGCCCGGGCGGGTGATCGACACGGGCGACTATTTTTTCAACGGCCAGACGGTCTGGCTGGACCACGGCGGCGGCTTGCTGAGCATGGTGTGCCACCTGAGCGCGATACAGGTGAAGCTGGGCGATGTGCTGAGCGCCGGTGAAACGGTGGGCGCGGTGGGTGCCACCGGCCGCGTGACCGGGCCACACCTGCACTGGGGTGTCATGCTCAACCGCACCATGGTGGACCCGGCGCTGTTTCTGGCCGCCTGAGCAACCCACGTGCCGACTTCCAAACCATGCTGATCCGATTCAACAAGCCCTACGGCGTGCTCAGCCAGTTCACCCCCGAGGGCCGCTGGCGCGGGCTGAAAGACTTCATCGACCTGCCCGGCGTGTACGTGGCTGGGCGGCTGGACGCCGACAGCGAAGGCCTGCTGCTGCTGACCGACAACGGCCAGGAACAGGCCCGCATTGCAGACCCTCGCTTCAAGATGGAAAAAACCTACTGGGTGCAGGTGGAAGGCGAGCCCGACGAGGCGGCGCTGAACCAGCTGTGCCGGGGGGTGCAGCTCAACGACGGGATCACCCTGCCCGCCCGCGCCCGCACCATGGCGCCACCGCCCGGGCTGTGGGAACGCGACCCGCCCATCCGTGTGCGGGCGTCCAAGCCCACGGCCTGGATCGAGCTGATCATTCGCGAGGGCCGCAACCGCCAGGTGCGCCGCATGACGGCCGCCGTGGGCTTTCCCACGCTGCGCCTCATACGCGCGGCCATTGGCCCTCACAGCCTGGACGGGCTGGCGCCCGGCATCTGGCAAACCTGAATTCAGCGTCTCGAAAGCCCCTCACCCCAGCGCCTGCAGGCTGCTGCACACCTCGGCTGCGGTGGGCCGCTGGCCCGGCTGCGGATGCTGGCAAGCCTGCGCCAGGCGGGCCAGCCCAGCCACGGTGGGGCTGGCTGCAGGGACTGTGGCATGTTGGGCCAACTCTTCCAGCAGGCAGCCCAGGGCGCGCACCTCCAGCGCCTGCAACGCCTGGCTGAGTGCAGGCGCGTCGGCGGGCAGGCGGGTGGCGGCGCCAAAGTCGCTCAACACCGCGTCGCCATTGGCCGGGTTCCACAAAATATTGTGTGCATACAGGTCGCCATGCAACACACCACGGCGATGCAGGTGCGCCACCGCCTCGGTCATGCGCTGCGCGAGCCGCAGGGCCACGGGCACACCCAGGCCCAAGCCGCTGGGGTACACGTCGCGGGTGCAGCTGTCCAGGCTGGGTGGGCCTGCCAGGTTGGTGTGGGTGGGCGCTATCAGCGGCAGCAGCAGCCCGTGCAAGCCTTGGGGGTGCTCGCACAGCTCCGCGCTGGGCGTGCACAGCGCGGGGTGTTGCCCGGCGGCCAGGCTGGCAGCGCGCTCGTGCTCGGGCAAGCCGTCGCTGGTGACGGCACCTTTGAACAGCTTGAGGGCCTGCGCCTCGCCGTGGGCTAAATCCAGCCGGTAGGCGCGGTAAATATGGCCCGAAGCGCCCTCGCCCAGCCGCTCGCCAACCTGCAGCTGGCGCCAGGGTACGCTGGGCAAGGGTGGCAGCGGCGGCAGCGTCCAGCCCAGCGGGTTGCCCGCCAGCGCCAGCCAGGCCAGGCGCGGCAGCTCGGTCAACCAGCCCGGCACGTGGGTCAACCGGTTGGCCGCCAGGCGCACAAGCTCAAGCCGCTGCGCACCGGCCAGGCTGCCCGGCAGGCGGCTCAGCTGGTTGCCTGCCAGCATGAGTTTTTGCAGCGCGGGGCGCTCACCCAGCGCGCTGGGCAGCTCGGCAATGGCGTTGTCGGTGAGCACCAGCCAGCGCAGCGCGGCGGGCAGCGACGCCGCCGGCACATGCGCAATGCGGTTGGCTTTGAAGCCCACCATGTCCAGCGCCGGGCAGTCACCCAGCACCTCGGGCAAATGGGTGAAATGATTGTCCGAACAAAAAATGATTTTCAGCCGGTGCAAGCGGCCCAGGTCGGGCGGTAGGCGGCTGAGCCGGTTGCCACTCAGGTTGAGCACCTCCAGCGTGTCCGCCAGGTCCAGCACCTCGGGAGGCAGCTCGGTGAGGCCACAGCTCAAATCGAGCCGGCGGGTGCCGGCGAGCGCGCCGCTGCGCAGTTGTTCCAGGGTGTGCATGCAAATAGAGTGAGGGACAGGACCGGGTTCCGATTATCAAAGCCACGGATAATCCCGCCCCATGATCGACGCCTTTTCTCTCTTTCCCCTCGGCTGGCAGCACTACCTGCTGGGCGGGGCCTTCATTGGTGCCGGTGTGGCGCTGCTGTTTCTGTTCACGGGTCTGGTGGGCGGCATGAGCACCGTGTTTTCCAGCACCTGGTCGTTTGTGCTGCAGCGGCCGTTTTTTCAGCAGGCCCGGCTCACCGACACCCGCGTGTGGCGGCTGGTGTATGCGCTGGGGCTGGTGCTGGGCGCCGGGGTGTGGTGGCTGTTGTTGTCGGACGGCACACCGCTCACCACCGAGGTGCCGGTGGCGCTGCTGCTGGTGGGTGGTTTTCTGGTGGGCTATGGCGCGCGGCTGGGCAACGGCTGCACGTCGGGCCATGGCATTTGCGGGCTGGGCTCGCTGAACTGGCCCTCGCTGCTGGCGGTGCTCACCTTCATGGCCACAGCGTTCATCACGGCCAATCTGGCGGCATGGTGGCTGGCATGAGCACCACACAAATGACGCCCGCAAAATTGTTGGCGGTGCTGGCCGCCGGCGCCTTGTTTGGTTTTGGCCTGGCGCTGTCCACCATGGTGCAGCCCGAGGTGGTGCTGAGCTTTCTGCGCTTTGAAGACTTCGGCCTCATGCTGGTGATGGGCGGGGCCGTGCTGGTGACGCTGCTGGCCTACAAAGTGGCGCCGCGCGTGCTGGGGCGCCCCCTGCTGGGTGGTTACTTTCACCAGCACGTGAGCCACTGGAACCGCGACACCCTCACCGGCGCCGCGCTGTTTGGCGTGGGCTGGGGCTTGTGCGGCGTGTGCCCAGGCCCCGCCATTGCCGGCCTGGGCACCGGCAACTGGAGCCTGCTGTGGGCGCTGGCCGGTATTGCGCTGGGCGCCCTGGCGCAAGGCATGCGGGCCAAAGCCTGAAAGCGCCCACCATGAGCAACCTGCCCTTCAGCCCCGCCGCCGACCGCAACAAGGCGCCCATTCTGGAGCGGCTGCAAGCGGTGCTGCCCGCGCGGGGAGCGGCGCTGGAAATTGCCTCGGGCACCGGGCAGCACGCGGTGTGGTTTGCCGCTGGGCTGCCGGGCTGGCACTGGCAACCCACCGACTTTGAAGCGCACGCCTTGCCCGCCATCAATGCGCGCGTGGCCGAGACCGGCCTGAGCCGTGTGGCACCAGCGCGGCTGCTGGATGTGCTGGCGCCGCAGTGGCCCGCCGAAGGGCCCGCATTCAGCACCCTGTTTGACGCTATTTACTGCGCCAACATGCTGCACATTGCGCCCTGGGCCACCTGCGCAGCCCTGATGCAGGGTGCCGCGCGCCACTTGTCGCCGGGCGGCGTGCTCATCACCTACGGCCCTTACCTGGAGCACGGCGTGCCCACCTCGCCGGGCAACCTGGCGTTTGACGCCAGCCTGCGCGCCAACCACCCCGACTGGGGCATTCGCCAGCTCGCCGACGTGACCGATCAGGCGCAACACGCCGGCCTGGCCCTGCTGCAGCGCCACGCCATGCCGTCCAACAACCTGCTGCTGGTGTGGGGCCGCCCACCCTGAACGCGCCCCTTGAAGGCGTGCGGCCCGACACCCCTTGCGGGGAACCATTGGGCCAGCCGCAGGCTCAGCCCTTCAACGCCACGAGCTCCCCAACCCATGTTCAAAACCCTAAAAGACCTGCTGGACACCCTGACAGCCAACCTCGCTTCAGCGGCCGGCGCCCAGCCCGCTGCCGAGCAAGAACACACCCTGCAACTCGCCACCGCCGTGCTGCTGGTGGAAGTGATGCGCGCCGACCCGACCCTGGACGAAGCCGAGCGCGACACCGTGCTGCTGGCGCTGCGCGGCAAGTTTGCGCTGGCCGACGACGAGCTTGAACGCCTGCTGGAGCTGGCCCATGAAACGGCCCGAACCGCTTACGACTACCAGCGCTTCACCAGCCTGCTCAACGAGCGCTTCACGCAAGCCCAGAAAATCCGGGTGGTGGAGGCCATGTGGCAAGTGGCCTACGCCGACGAACACATCCATGCCAACGAGCACCACGTGATCAGCAAGGTGGCCGGGCTGCTGCACGTCACCCACGGTGAATACATCGGCGCCAAACTGCGCGCGCAAGAAGCCACGCAAACCCAGGGCTGATAGCGAGGCCCCGCACAACTCGCTACCCAGCTTTGCACGCGCGGGCACAGGGCTTTACCGGCGCGACACATGGGCACCACACCATGCAGGTTCACCACCAGGAGAACCTCCATGTCAACCCGAAATTTTGTTGTCTGCGCCATTGCCGCCGCCACGCTGAGCGTCAGCTCGCTCTCGTTTGCCCAGGGCAACAGCCCCCGCGGCCAGCGCGAGGAGCCACCCCGGGTACAGCGACACGATGACCGCCGAGACGATCGCCGGGACGACCGGCGCGACGCCCGCGACCACCGGCAGGAGGACCGGCACAGCGCACGCGACCACCGAAAGGACGACCGCCGCGATTTCCGCGACCAGCGCAACGACCGCCATTTCCATGCGCGCGGCCCGGCATTCAAACGCGGCGCCACTATTCCCCGCGAATACCGCAACCGCCAGTACGTGGTGGTGAACCACCGCACCCACCGCCTGAGCGCACCGCCACGCGGCCACCAGTGGGTGCAGGTGGGTGCTGACTACGTGCTGATCGCCGTGGCCACCGGCCTGATTGCACACCTGGTGCTGAACTACTGAGCGCACACCGGGCTTGTCTGCGATGATGTTGCCCGTCCAACGCCAAAGCGCTCCACCCCATGAACATCCGACACGCCATCCTTCCCTTGGTCGCAGCCATGGCCCTGGGGCTTGCCGCCTGCTCCAAAACAGACAGCAACCCGCCCGCATCCACCGAAACCGCCACAGCCATTGCGCCCGCGCAAGCCTACGAGGAGGTCGCGGCGCAGGCCAAAGGTTTCACGGTGGGGGCGCTCATGAGCGCCAACCCGGTGTACGTGCTGTTTGACCCGCAGTGCCCGCACTGCGGCCACTTGTGGAACGCAGCGTTGCCCCTGCTGGGCAAAGTGAAGTTTGTGTGGGTCCCGGTGGCCATCATGGGCCCCAAGAGCGTGCCCCAGGGCGCGGCGCTGATGCAGGCGACCGACCCGGTGGCCACCATGTCGGCACACGAACAGTCCATTTTGAGCGGCCAGGGCGGCATGTCGGCATCCAGCAGCATTCCCGACGACGTGCTGGCGGCCATCAAGACCAACAGCCAGTTGCTGGACCGGCTGGGTGCGGACTCGGTTCCGTTCATGGTGGCTCGCCACGCCCGCAACGGCCAGGTGATCACCCAGGCGGGTGCGCTCAGCACCGAAGCCCTGGGCGAATTTCTGGGCCTGGGACAGCCCTGACCGGAACCGCAGCAAGCACCCACAGCAGCCGCAAAACCCAGCCGTTTGTGGCTTAACATTCACACATCAGACCGCATGTCGCGGCTGCAAACGGAGTCCCCCATGGGCAAAGAACAGCGCAACGAAAAGATGTCAAAAAAGCCGAAGAAAGACACCTCGGCCCCCAAAGGCCCAGCCACCTCGGACCGCCCCACACCACCCATGACCTCGGTGCTGCCGCGCGGCAAAGAGAAAAACAAGTGAGCCTGGGCCGATGAAAGCCACCTGGAACGGCGCCGTGGTCGCCGAAAGCGACGACACGGTGCTGGTGGAAGGCAACCATTACTTTCCGGAAAGCGCACTCAACCGCGCTTTCGTCACCTTCAGCAACCACCGCACCAGCTGCCCCTGGAAGGGCCAGGCGCAGTATTACTCGCTGCTGGTCAACGGCGAGCTCAACGCCGACGCGGCCTGGTACTACCCCGACCCCAAACCCGAAGCCGAGAACATCCGGGGGCGCGTGGCGTTCTGGAAGGGTGTGAAGGTCGAGGCCTGAGCCCGTGCACCGCGCCGGCTTGAGCGCCCGGCCAGGCCCAAGCGCTCATTGCGCCCGTTGCCCCAGTTTGCGCAAGCTGGCCTCCAGCTGAACCACATCGGCCTCGCCCAGCTTGTCCACCGTGCCCACCAGGGTTTCGCGAATGGGCGCAAAGCCCACGAAACCCAGAATATTGCGCTCCAGCGACTTCAGGCTGTGTGCCCGGAAATACCAGCGGTACACCAGCGCGGGCATGCCCATGGTCACCACCACACGCGCCGAGCGGCCGCTCAGCCCCTTGTGACCAAACGGGTTGTTGCCCTCTTTTTTGAACGCAAACCCTGGCCTGGCCACCTGCTCCAGAAAGCCTTTCAATAGCGCGGGCATGTCGCCCAGCCACAGCGGGAAAAACAGCACCACATGCTGAGCCCAGGTCAGGTCGTCCTGAGCGCCCTGCAATGCCGGCGGCAAGCTTCCGTGTTCTCAGTCCTGGGCGCTTCTGAGCAGCGGAAAATCCAGCTCGGCCACCACCACGCGCCTGACGGTGTGGCCCCCCGCCTCGGCGCCGTCGGCGTAGGCATCGGCCAACGCATGGTTGAGGTGGCGCGCCCCGGCTTCGGGGTGACCTTCAATCAACAGAATACGGCGGGCGGCGGCGGTTGGCGGCATGGCAGGCTCCAGACAATGGAGCCTCCATGCTGTCACCCGACCACCGGACGGTGGTTGAGCCCGGTCAACCAAGGCGACCGCAGACGCTCAGCCGCTCAGCGTTTGCGCGGCTTGCTGGGTTTGTTGCCGCGCTCTTTTTTGCGGTTCTGGCGTTCAGCGTCGGCTTTGTTGCCGGCCGCCAGCCACTGGGCAAACATTTCAGGTGTTTCCAGCGTCACGCGGCCGATGCTGTTGCTGCGGTAATCGGCAATCAGCAGCTCGGCGGCCTTTTGCCAGTTGGCGTGGCCACCCGTAGCCAGCGCTCCGCGCTTGCGCGCAATGGCCTCCAGCACATCTTCGTCGGGCATGCTGGCAATGGCCTCCAGCGCCAGGCCCAGTTTGTAGCGCCCTTCCAGCAATGCCGGGTAAGCCACCTTGAGCTTGGCCAGCAACTCCAGGGCCACTTCCTGGTCGTCGTAAGCGTTGCGGCCCACCGCGCCGCTGGCGGCCAGGTTGAAGCCGCTTTCGGGCACCACAATGCGCGGCCACAGCATGCCGGGCGTGTCGTAGAGGTAGAAGTCGTCGGCCAGGGCCAGGCGTTGCTCGTTGCGGGTGATACCGGCTTCGTCGCCGGTCTTGGCCGAGCGCTTGCCCATGAGGGTGTTGATCAGCGTGGACTTGCCCACATTGGGAATGCCGCAAATGAGCACACGCATGGGCTTGACCATGCCGCCCCGGTTGGGCGCGAGCTCGCGGCAAGCCGCAATGATGGCGCGGGCAGGCGCGGTGTCGCTGGCGTCCAGCGGTATGGCACGGGTCTTGGGCTGGGCGTTGTAGTGCGCGAGCCAGAGCGCGGTGCGCTCGGGGTCGGCCATGTCCTGCTTGTTGACCACCTTCAGCGTCGGCTTGCCGCTGGTGAGCTCGGCCAGCAGCGGGTTGGCACTGGAGCCGGGCAGGCGGGCGTCGAGCATTTCAATCACGACGTCGATCTCTTTCACACGCTCGGTGATGGCCTTGCGCGTGAGGTGCATGTGCCCGGGAAACCACTGGATGCTCATCTGGAAATCGTCTTTCTGGGGAAATGGGTCCGCAGCCGGTTCAGCCCCGGCCGCGTAACCCAAGATTGTGCCTTGCCCTGCCGCGGGCGGCGTTGAGGTACAAGGCCCGCCCCCGGTGCTTGGTGTTAGCCCCGTGCACCGTGCGCAACGGGCGTCCCTACAATGAACCTACATTCTTCAGAACCACCCGCAACACCGCACAAAGGGCCTTTGTATGAGCATCACCGTCAAGATTGATCTGGGCTACGAATTCGACGTCAAAGCCAAAGCGGCTGAGGTGTTCGAGGTGCTGTCGGACGTCCCCACTTCGGTCAGCCATTTTCCCAAAGTGGACCAGCTCACCGATCTGGGCGGCGGCGTGTACCAGTGGGAAATGGAAAAAGTGGGCACCGCCCAGGTGAACATCCAGACCGTGTACGCCAGCAAGTACGTGAGCGACAAAGCCAAAGGCACGGTGAAGTGGACGCCTGTGAAGGGCGTGGGCAATGCCCTGGTGGGTGGCCAGTGGACGATCGTGGACAACAAAAAGTCCACCAGCGTGAAGCTGGCGATTCAGGGCGAAATTGAGGTGCCCCTGCCGGGCCTGATGAAAATGATCGTGGTGCCGGTGGTGCAAGGCGAGTTTGAAAAACTGGTGGAAAAGTACATCGACAACCTGATTGCCCGCTTCGGCGGCGAGGTGTGAGCCGCGCCACACCGGGGGTGGTTTGATGTGCTGGCGCTGTTACCAGAACAAGGTATTCCCGTGGGCGCTTGACCTGGCCTGCGGCCTGCCCATGGTTGGCCGCATGCGCCAAAAAGTGGTGCCCCTGGCGCAGGGCCGTGTGCTGGAAGTAGGCCTGGGCACCGGCCTGAACATGCCCCACTACGACACGGGGCGCGTGACCCGCATCACCGGGCTGGACCCGGCACTGGAACTGCAACCCCGTGCCCGCCGCCGCATCGAAGCCAGCGGGCTTGATGTGGAGCTGCTGGCGCTGTCGGCCGAGCGCATCCCGAGGCCGGATGCCAGCTTTGACACGGTGGTCGTCACGTATTCGCTGTGCACCATTCCAGACCCGCTGGCCGCCCTGCAGGAAATGCGCCGTGTGCTCGCGCCCGGTGGCTCGCTGCTGTTTTGCGAACACGGCCGCGCACCCGACGCCGCGGTGGCCCGCTGGCAAGACCGGCTGCAAGGCCTGTGGGGACCGCTGGCCGGTGGTTGCCACCTGAACCGCGACATCCCGGCGCTGCTGCACGCCGCGGGCCTGCACTGCCCGCAACTGCACACCGGCTACCTGCCCGGCCCCAAACCCTGGACGTTTCATTACTGGGGCCAGGCTTACCCGGCCTGAGGCCGTAGCGGGCGGGGGCTTATGCACAGGGCCTGAAACGCGGCGCAGCGCGCACAACAGCGCCGCAGGACTTGTCCCTGCAAATCTGGGACAACTGTGTGCATAAGCCAGGGTAATCCCTGTACGGCGAACGCAAGTGCTTGATTTTTAACGGGTATTGACAGACTGCTTAATCAACAGGCAACACCCTGAAAAACCCAAAAAACCACCCCGGAACACCCAAGTTACCCACAGACCCGGCTCTGCCAAGGGCAAAAAATGGCCCCGCCGAGGTGTTTAGACACAGGCAGGCCTTTTGTCCCACAGAACACTGGACAAGCTTGTGCATAACTCCGGGCGAGTCCTGTACGGAGGACGCAAGTGCTTGATTTAAAAGGAAGTTCACTAACCTGCCCAATTAAAAGGCAGTTCAGAGCTTTCGCTTGCGCGGCACCCTGCGCGGGCTCCTGAGGTAGATTGCGGTGCATGGAACCCACCCCGCCCGCGCAACCCCTGACGATCCGCCTGGACACGGGCCAAACCCTGCACTCAGCGCCCGGCCAGACGCTGTGGCAGGCCCTGCAGCAAGCGGGCGTGCCCTGGCCGGTGTCATGCCGCAACGGCACATGCAGGGCCTGCATCGGCCGGCTGGCGGCGGGCCGGGTGCGTTACACGGTGGAATGGCCGGGCCTGCTGCCCGAAGAAAAAGCCACGGGCAGCGTGCTGCCGTGCGTGGCTTGCGCCGAAACCGACGTGGTGTTGCACGGCCCCGGGGCCTGACGGGCGATCAGGCGGGTACGGCTTCGGGACGGGGGCGGCCCAGGCGCGCGGGCGAGGTGTATTCCTGCCGGTAGATTTCAAACGGCATGGTGTCTGCCGCCTCAATGGCGCGTTGGTCGGCCACCGATTGCGCCGCCATGGCTTCAAAGCGGGCTTGTTGCTTGGCGCTCCAGGGCATGGCCAGCAGTTCGGCGTGGTTCTTGAGCGACTGCGCGCGGGCAAAGGCCACGAACGAGTCGCCATGCGCTTCGCGCACCGCGCTGAGCACGCGTGCCGAGGGCAAGGTGTCGGGCGCATTCAGCGACGCCAGTGCCTGGGCCACAGCGTCGGCGTGGTCGGTGCCGCCGTGGGTGGCGTCCAGCGTGCGGGCAATGGGCCGCAGCTGTTCCAGCAGCTCCTGGCCCCAATGCACCAAGGGCACGCTCTGGCCCTGACGCTGCAAGCACAACCCGGGCTCGCGGCCGCGCGCGGCGGTGAGGTGCTGGTTGTAGGCCAGTTCGTGAATTTCCTCAGGCGTGTCGGGCGGGCTGTCCGTCAGCAGGCAGTGCAGCAAAAACACGTCCAGAAAACGCAGCGTGCTGGCGCCAATCCCAATCACCTCGAAGGGGTTGAGGTCCATCAGACGCACTTCGATGTATTCCACCCCACGCTCGCGCAGGGCGTGCAGCGGGCGCTCGCCGGGGTAAATGACGCGTTTGGGCCGGATGGTGCCGTAAAACTCGTTTTCGATCTGCAGCAGCGTGGTGGCGAGCTGGTTGTAGTCACCCCCGGGGTTGCGGATGCCCAGCGCCTCGTAGGCAGGCCAGGGCCGGGTGAGCGCATCTTGCAGCGAAGCCGCATAGCCTTCCAGGCCGTTGTAGCTCACGGCCAGCGTGGCCTGGGCTTCGCTCTGGTAACCCAGCCGGCCCATGCGCAGCGAGGTGCCGTGCGGCATGTACAGCGAACCGCTGCTGCCCAGGGGCTGCAGTTCGTGCTGGCGCCCTTCAACGAACGACGAACACACCGCCGGCGAGGCGCCAAACAAGGTGAGCAACAAAAACGCGTGGCGGCGGAAATTGCGGATCAGCGCAAAGTAACCGTCGTTGTCCACACCGGGCAGCGACCAGTTGTAATGAATGCCCGAAATGGTCTGCATGCGCCGGCCGTAGCGGTGCCCCAGCCCCATGCGGTAGACGCTCTTGGCGCGCCCCACGTTGCTGGAACCGTAGCGGCCCAGCGGAATGGTTTCGTCGGTGGGCAGGCCGCAGGGCATGCTGGAGGCCCAGAGCATTTCGTCACCCGCGGCGCGCAGGCTGCGCACGGTGAACTGGTGCACTTCGCGCAGCTGGTCCAGACAGGCACCCACGCTGTCGTGCACGCCCGTGATCAGTTCCAGCTGGGACTCGCTGTAATCGGTGGTGATGTGCGGGTGCGTGAGGGCGCTGCCCAGCGCGGCCGGGTGCGGCGTGAGGGCGAGCTTGCCGTCGGGCTGGGCGCGCAGGCTTTCTTTTTCAAGGCCGCGGCGCATGCCACGCAGGCGGTCGCCCGAGAGGGCGTCCAGCCGTTGTTGTAATGAAGTCATACAGGGGGTCGTGTGTCGGGTCCGGGGCCGGAACTTAACACGGCTGGGGTATTTCTGCTGTCAGCGCCGGGTTGCAGCTTTGTTGTAGAGCCTCTTGGCGGTGCGGTGGTGGCGGGTCCGGGTGCTGCACCGGCGTGTTGTGGCGCAGCCAGGCTTCCACCTGCTCGGGCTCGTTGCTCAGCCGCAGGTCGTCGAACGCACACTGGGCCTCGGGGTGGCGTTTGCGCAGGTAGTTAAGCCATTGCTTGAGCCGCCCAGCGCGGTGGCGGCGCTCCACGCGCGCACTCATTTGCACCCAGAACACCTGCAACAGCGGCGAGATGTGGCTCCAGCTCGCTCCGTCCTGCCCCTTGATGGCCAGCGCCAGGCCCGGGTCGGTCACCATGCCGCGGCCAATCATCAGGGCGTCGCAACCGGTCACCTCGCGGCACCGCTGGGCGTCGGCCACCGTCCAGATTTCGCCGTTGGCAATGATGGGGACGCGCCGCCCCGCCGGCAGCGACTCGCGCACCTGGGCAATGCGCTCCCAGTAGGCGGGCGGGCGGTAGCCGTGGGCCTTGGTGCGCGCGTGTATCACCAGCTCGTCGGCGCCGGCCTCTGCGATGGCGTGGGCACATTCTTCGGCGCGGCTGTCGTCGTTGAAGCCCAGGCGCATCTTGGCCGACACCGGCACATGCGCCGGCACCGCGCGGCGCACCGCCGACACAATGCGCCCGATCAGCTCGGGCTCGTCCAGCAGCACGGCACCACCCCGGCTCTGGTTCACGGTTTTGGCGGGGCAGCCAAAATTCAGGTCGATGCCGTGCGGGCCGAGGCCGGCGAGCCGTGCGGCGTTGTCGGCCAGGCAAGCCGGGTCGGAGCCCAGCAGCTGCGCCCGCACCGGCACCCCTGCCCGGGTATAGCCGCCGTTGAGCAGCTCGGGCACCACACGCACAAAAGCGCGCTCGGGCAACACTGTGTTGGTCACGCGAATGAACTCGCTCACGCAGCGGTCAATGCCGCCAATGCGCGTGATCACATCGCGCAGCGTGGCGTCGAGCAGGCCCTCCATGGGCGCGAGCAGAAGCATGGTGTGCAGCCGTAAAAAAGGAATCAGGCTGCGGTGGTGTGCAGGTGCACATCGCGCTGGGGAAACGGAATGCCGATGCCCACTTCGTCAAACCGCTTTTTCACACGCTCTTGCATGTCGAAGTACACCGGCCAGTAGTCGGCCGTGGCGGTCCACACGCGCACACGGATGTTGACCGCGCTGTCGGCCAGCTCGCCGACCACGATCACCGGCGCCGGGTCTTGCATCACGCGCTCATCGGCGCGCACCAGACCTTCCAGCGTCTGGCGCGCCAGGTCAATGCTGCTGCCGTAGCTGATACCGAACACCATGTCCACACGGCGCGTGGCCTCAGAAGAGAAATTCACAATATTCCCGTTGGCCACCGGCCCGTTGGGCACGAAGACCGTTTTGTTGTCGGGTGTTTTCAGCACGGTGTTCAAAATCTGGATCGACTCCACCGTGCCACTTTGCCCCTGCATTTCCACAAAGTCACCCACCTTGTAGGGCTTGAACAAAATCAGCAGCACACCGCCTGCAAAGTTCGACAGGCTGCCCTGCAGCGCCAGACCCACCGCCAGGCCAGCAGCACCCAGCACCGCAATGAACGAGGTGGTGGCCACGCCGAGCATGCTGGCCACGGTGATGACCACCAGCACCTTCAGTGCCAGGCTGATCAGGCTGCGCAAAAAGCTGCGCAGGGTCACTTCCACGTTCAGGCGCGCCATGTGGGCGTCGACCCGGCGGCTGAGCCAGCCACTGAGCCACAGGCCGACCAGCAACACGGCCAGCGCCAGCAAAAGATGCATGCCGTAGGTGACGGCGAGTTCGGTGAGACGTTCGGATTGCAAAACAGACAAAAGATCAGCCCTTTCAGATCAAGGTGACGGATGATACGGGCGCCCCGCCCGGCGCTTGCCCGGCGAACGGCCAGGGCGATATACAAGGGACAGGGCAAACCGGCCAAGGTTCCCCTGCGCCGGGACCGACAAGACGTGCCCATCTACCCAAGGCCAATGGCCCTTCACCCCACACCCAACCAAGGCAGCAGTCCGGTAACATCAAAGGCTTACCTTCGGAGATCTCGCATGCAGACCTATTCTGGAATGACGTTGGCCCTGCCTTTGGCCGCAGCGCTGTGCTTGGCCCTGCCCATGGCCGGGGCGCAGACCATGCCAGCAACGGCGGCGGTGCCCGCCGTGGTGGCGCCGGCAGAGCCCGCCGCAGCCTCAGCCGTTGAAGCCACACCAACGCCCGTGCCTGCTGCCCCTGCCAACGACAAACGCATTGGCACCTTCAAGCAAGTGAAGGGCGAAAGCTGGCTGGGCAAACCCGACGCGCGGCGCCCCGCCGCCTCGGGCGATGGCGTACTGGAAACCGAGCGCGTGAGCACCGGCCAACAGGGCGCTGCCACCATCACCCTCAAAGACGGGACGGTGCTGACCATGGGCCCCAACTCGACCATGGATCTGAGCCAGTTCAAGTACGACGCCACCACCCAGAAAGGCCATTTCGCGCTGGACCTGCTGCAAGGCTCGGTGCGCGTGGTCACAGGCCTGTTGGCCAAAATCAACCCGGATCTGTTCAAAATCTCGACGCCCACCTCGGTGGTGGGCGTGCGCGGCACCGACTTCATCGTCGAGACCCAGGCCGCGCGCTAAGCCGGCACACCGCGACAGCCCATTACCAAACGACAACCGACCATGAACCGCTCACGACTCACCACCGCCACCCTCGCCACCGTGGCCCTGGCCGCTCTGTTGTCGGCCTGCGCACCGGCCACCCGCGTGACACTGCTGCCGCAGGCCGACGGCACGCCCAGCGCCGTGGAGGTGACCACGGGCCAGGGCACGCAGCGCATCAGCCAGCCCTACCAGGTGGCCAACGTGAGCACCCGCGGGGCGCTCAGCGTGGACGCTACCACGGCCGACAAGGTGCGCGAAACCTACCCCGAACTGGTGGCCTTGCAGCCCCCGGCACCCGAGCGCTTCACGCTTGAGTTTGAGCCCGGCACCTCGCAGCTGACCGCCGACTCCCAGGCGCAGCTGGCCACCGTGGTGGCGCGCGCCCAGGCCCGTGCCGGCGGTGAGATCGTGGTCACCGGCCACACCGACCGCCAGGGCGCCGTTGAAGCCAACGACCGGCTTTCGCTGCAGCGCGCGCAAGCCGTGCGCGCCCTGCTCATTGAGCGCGGCTTCAAGGCCGACCTGATTGAAGCCGTGGGCCGCGGTGAGCGCGAGCCGGTGGTGCCCACCGACGACGAAGTGGCTGAACCCCGCAACCGCCGCGCCGAGTTGCTGGTGCGCTGAACCCATGGTGGCCGCATCCGCGCCACAATTTCACACCGCATGGCCACCGAACACAGCCTGACCCGCGCACTGCGCGAACTGATGCAACAGCAGCGCACGGCTGCCCTGGGCACCGTGTCGGCCGACGGCACGCCCTTTGTATCGCTCGTGCCCTACGCGGTGGACGCCCAGCAACGCTGCCTGGTGATTCACGTGAGTGGCCTGGCAGCCCACACCGGCAACCTGCAGCGCGAGCCGCGTGTGTCGCTGCTGGTAAGCCAGGCTGCCCCGGCAGAAGGCCCGGTGCATGCCCTGCCCCGCGTCACGCTGGAAGCCAGCGCCGAAACCTTGTCGCCCGACAGCCCCGAAGCGCTGGCCTGCCGCACCGTGTACCTGCAGCGGTTTCCCGAAGCGGCGCCCATGACCGCCCTGGGCGACTTTCGGTTCGTGCGCCTGCACCTGCTGGGCGCCAGGCAGGTGGCCGGCTTTGGCGCCGCCCGCAGCCTGGACGGCGATGAGGTTCGCCGCGCACTGGGGCCCGCACCCTGAACCCCGAAACCAAGCCCGCCAGCGGGCCTGTGGCGGTGCTGCACGCCGACGAAGCCCTGCTGGTGCTGGAGAAGCCGGCCGGCCTGCTGGCGGTGCCCGGTCGTGGCGAAGACAAACAGGACTGCCTGAGCCGCCGCGCCCAGGCCCAGTGGCCCGACGCGCTGGTGGTGCACCGCCTGGACATGTCCACCTCGGGCCTGGTGGTGATGGCGCGCGGCCTTGAAGCCCAGCGCGCGCTGAGCCGCGCGTTTGAACAGCGCCGGGTACACAAGCGCTACCTGGCCGTGGTGGCGGGGCACCTCGCCAACCCGCAGCCCGACAACGGCTGGAACACCATCGACCTGCCGCTGGCAGTGGACTGGATCAACCGCCCGCGCAGCAAGGTGTGCCTTGAGACCGGCAAGCCCTGCCTGACGCGCTGGCGCCTGGCCCAGCCCGCCGCACAAACCCCAGCGGCACACACGGGCATCGGCACGCGGGTAGAAATGGAACCCGTCACCGGCCGCACACACCAGCTGCGCGTGCACCTGCAGGCCTTGGGGCACCCCATTTTGGGCGACGCGCTGTACGCCAACCTGGCCCAGCAAGCGCTGGCCACCCGCCTGCTGCTGCACGCAGAAACACTGGAATTGCCGCACCCCGCCACCGGGCAAATACTGCGTTTTCACAGCCCCTGCCCTTTTTGAAAAGCCCCGACATGACCGCACCCGACATCACCATCCTCACCGGCGCCTCGCGCGGCATGGGCCTGGCCATGGCGCGTCAGCTGCTGAGCCCCAGCCGGCACCTGCTGTGCATGTCACGCAGCACCAACGAAGACCTGGCTACCGAGGCGCTGCGCCTGCATGCCCCGCTGACCCAATGGTCGCAAGACCTGAGCGACACCACCGGCGCCGCCCAGCGCCTGCAGGACTGGCTGGCTGGGCTGGACACCCGCGCCTTGCGCAGCGCCACGCTCATCAACAACGCCGGCATGATCCCGCGCATTGGCCCGCTGGCCAGCTGCCCGCCCGACGGGCTTTCGGCCGCGTTGCGCGTGGGCCTGGAAGCCCCTATGCAGCTCACCGCCGCCTTTTTGCGCGCCACCGGCGCCTGGGTGGCCACCGGCTGGCAGGGGCCGCGCAAGGTGCTCAACATTTCGTCCGGGCTCGGTCGCCACGCCATGGCGGCACAGGCGCCCTACTGCGCCGCCAAAGCCGGCATGGACCATTTCACCCGCTGCTGCGCGCTGGAAGAAGCCGCCAACCCGCACGGCGCCCGCCTGGTATCGCTGGCGCCGGGCGTGATCGACACCGACATGCAGGTTCAGTTGCGCGCGGGCGACCCGGGATCTTTTCCCGACGTCCAGCGCTTTGTGGAACTCCAGCGCCAGGGCCAGCTGACACCGCCCGACACCGCCGCTGCCCGCGTGCTCGCCTGGCTGGACCGCCCCGACTTTGGCGACCAGCCCGTGGCCGACGTGCGGGACTGAACACCCACCGGACACACCATGCCCCAAAGCCCACTGCCCCGCCGCCGTTTTGTTCAAACCGCGCTGGGCTGGGCGGCTGGCGGTGCGCTGCTGCCGGCAGCCATGGCACAAACCCAGGCCGATTTTTGGGCCTTGCTGCGCGTTGGTGGCTGCGTGGTGCTGATGCGCCATGCCCAAACCGTGGCCGGCATTGGCGACCCCCCGGGCTTTCGCCTGGGTGACTGCAGCACCCAGCGCAACCTGAGCGAGGCCGGCCGCGAGCAGGCGCAGCGGGTGGGCCAGGCCTTTGCGCGCGAGCGCATCCGGGTGGACGATGTGCGTTCCAGCGCTTGGTGCCGCTGCACCGACACCGCCGACCTGGCCTTTGGCCGCCACACCGTGTGGGCGCCGGTCAACTCGTTTTTCAGAGACAACAGCGGCCCCGAGCAAACCCGGGCCGTGCTGCGCGACGTGGCCAGCCTGCAAGCGCCCCGCAACCTGGTGCTGGTGACGCACCAGGTCAACATCTCTTCACTGACCGGCGAGTACCCGGCCATGGGTGAAATTTTTATTGCCCGGCCCAACGGCCGCAGCGGCGACCGGCTCAAGGTGCTGGCGCGCCAGGTGGTGTGAAGGTGAAGCACCCCGTTTTCCGTTCGTCTCCTGTTTGACTTGCGACAAGGTCGGCGTAAGGCAGGGGCGCATACCATCACCTGTTGATCGCCGGAATCACACACCCCAAACCACCACAAGCAGGAGATACCCCATGAGCAGAGAAGTCGTCGTCGTCAGCGCAGCCCGCACCGCCATTGGCACCTTTGGCGGCAGCCTTAAAGACACGCCCCCCACCGAGCTCGCGGCCCTGGTGGTGCGTGAGTCGCTGGCGCGCGCCGGCGTGGACGGCAAAGACGTGGGCCATGTGGTGTTTGGCCACGTGGTGAACACCGAGCCCAAGGACATGTACCTCTCGCGCGTGGCGGCCATCAACGGCGGCTGCGCCCAGAGCACGCCCGCCTACAACGTCAACCGCCTGTGCGGTTCGGGCCTGCAGGCCATCGTCAACGCCAGCCAGAGCATTTTGCTGGGCGACACCGACATCGCCATTGGCGGTGGCGCTGAAAACATGAGCCGCGCGCCCTACGCGTCGCTCAACACGCGCTGGGGCGCCCGCATGGGCGACACCAAGATGGTGGACATGATGGTGGGCGCGCTGCACGACCCGTTTCACGCCATCCACATGGGTGTGACGGCTGAAAACGTGGCCGCCCAGTACGGCATCACCCGCGACATGCAGGACGCGCTGGCCGTGCAAAGCCACAACCGCGCCCAGCGCGCCACCGAAGAAGGCCGCTTCAAAGACCAGATCGTGCCGGTCATGCTCAAGAGCCGCAAAGGCGAAGTGGCCTACGCCACCGACGAGCACTTCCGTCCCAACTGCACGCTGGACGACATGACCAAGCTCAAGCCGGTGTTCATCAAAGAAAACGGCACCGTGACCGCGGGCAACGCCTCGGGCCTGAACGACGCCGCCGCCGCCGTGGTGCTCATGGACAGCAAGGCTGCCCAGGCACGCGGCCTGCAGCCGCTGGCCCGCCTGGTGGGTTACGCCCACACCGGCCTGGAACCCAAGATCATGGGCATGGGCCCGGTGTCGGCCACGCGCCTGGTGCTGGAGAAAACCGGCCTGAGTGTGAACGACCTGGATGTCATCGAAGCCAACGAAGCCTTTGCGGCCCAGGCTTGCGCCGTGAGCCAGGAACTCGGCCTGGACCCGGCCAAGGTCAACCCCAACGGCTCGGGCATCTCGCTCGGCCACCCGATTGGCGCCACCGGCGCGCTGATCACGGTCAAAGCGCTGTACGAACTGCAGCGCATCCAGGGCCGCTACGCGCTGGTGACGATGTGCATCGGCGGCGGCCAGGGTATTGCGGCTGTATTTGAGCGGGTGTAAACACCCGCGCCCCGCGCCGCTTCGCGTCACCGCCCTGAGGGGGGCGATTCGAGCGGCCTGGCGGAGCCAGCTCCGCCGCATCCTGGGCTCATGCACGCGCTCCGGAGTCGGCTCCCCCCGCGCCGCCTTCAGCGTCACCCCCCAGGGGGCGATGCGAGCGGCCTGGCCGAGCCAGTTCCGCCGCATCCTGCGTGTGGCACGCGCTCCGGCCATGCGACCTCTCGTGAAACCCTTCGCATCTGCACATGACGCGTGAATACACCTCTGGCGCTGTCTGGGCGCCCATGCTGGCCGAGCTGGAACGTGGTCTGTTGCAGCGCGACGTGGCGGCGCGTGCGTTGCTGCTGGCCGCGCTGGCGGGTGAACATGTGTTGCTGCTCGGGCCGCCCGGCACGGCCAAGAGTGAGCTGGCGCGCCGCTTGCAGCGTCTGCTGCCCGGCGCGCACTATTTTGAACGGCTGCTGACGCGTTTCACAGTGCCTGAAGAGCTGTTTGGGCCGCTCTCACTGCGCGCGCTGGAAGACGACCGCTACGAGCGCCTGACCGAGGGCTACCTGCCCAGCGCCGAGGTGGCTTTTCTGGACGAAGTCTTCAAGGCCAACTCGGCCATCCTCAACACCCTGCTCGGCCTGCTGCACGAACGCCAGTTTGACAACGGCAGCCAGCGCCTACCCGTGCCGCTGGTGTGCCTGGTGGGCGCTAGCAACGAGCAGCCGCAGGACGACACCCTGCTGGCGTTTTACGACCGTTTTCTGCTGCGCGTGCCGGTGCAGCCGGTGGACGACGCGCATTTCACCGCCTTGCTGCTGGCCGACGCGCCCGCCTCGGGCGACACCCCGGCCGACGCATCGATCAACCCAGCCGATTTGAAGGTCCTGCGTGAGCGCGCGCCGTCGGTCAGCCTGGGTGACGAGGCGTTGGCTCTGCTGCAGCAAGCCCGGCAACACGCCAGCGACACTGGGCAAACGGTATCCGACCGCCGCTGGCGCCAGCTGGTGGCCCTGCTGCAATTGCAGGCGGCCAGCCGAGGGGCCAGCGCCATCAGCCCCTGGGACCTGTGGCTGCTGCCTTTCGTGCTCGCGTCCGACCCGGCGCAAGTGCCGGGCTGGACCACCTTGTTCATGCACGCAGTGGCACACACCGCGCCCTTACCGCTGGATGGCCTGGAGCGCGCCGTGCAGGCCTTTGAATCCCAACTGGACACCGAGCGCCGCGCCCCGCCCGACGCGCAGGACGACAGCGCCGGCAAGCTGGCGCTGGCGCGCGCCATCACCCGCCCGGGCGAAGAAAGCGAGATGGTGCGCATCACCAGCGAACGCGCGCAGCGCCGCTACAGCCCCGTGCACATTCAAGCCCGTGTGGCGCAGTGCGACGAACTGCTGGAACGCTTGATGGCGCTGCACGGCGAGTGGCTGGCGATGGCGCACGCGGTGCTGGCACAGGCCCGCGCGCACCCCTGGCTGCCACCGTCCTGGCTGCTGCAGATCGAAGCCGCACACGCCGAGCGCTGCAGCCACCTGGTGGGCCTGTGTGCGCAGCACCAGTCCACCCGCAACGGTTTTGCCGCCCTGCCGGTGGATGCCGAGGCCACTGCCAGCGCACCGCCGCCAGTGCCCTGCGAATACCCATGAGGGCTTCGACAGGCTCAGCCCGAACGGGCGGGTCGGTCGGCACGGCGCCCCCAGCCAACGTTCACCCTGAGCCTGCCGAAGGAGCGAACGCGACCGACCGCCCCTACCACCACCTGGCCACCCTGCCCCGCGAACTCTGGCGCTGGGCCGTGGTGTGCAGCAGCGGCCCAGCCGAGCGGCGCCTGCCCGAGCTTGCGCACTGGCACAGCGCGCTGATGGACGGCGCCCTGCCCGACCCCAGCCACCACTTCGGCGACGCCGCCGCCACACAAGCGCTGCGCCCACTGTTGGCCGAACTGGACTTGCTCACCCTCACGCGCCACAGCGCACCGCTCACCGGCCAGGTGCTGCAGAGCCTGCTGTGGCATCTGGACAGCCTGATCGACCGCCCGGACAGCGAACCACGTGCTGCGGCCATCGACCGCATGCGAACCAGCTTTCGCGAGAGCTGGGACGTGCAGCGCCAAGGCTGGGACGAGGCGCTGGCGCTGCTGCAATCGCTGGGTGAGCTGGCCCAGTTGCGCTGGGACGATCTGGCCGGGCAGCTCAACCGGCGCGAATGGCAAGAAGCCCGGCGCATTGGCGAACTGCTCCAGCGCCTGCCCGCGCTGGCCGCTTTCATCGACGGCGTCGGCCGCCGCGATGCCTCACGCAGCCAACCACCCGCCCGCCAAACCCAGCCCGCGCCCCAAGCCGAAACACCCGCCGCACGCCACCCGGCCGACGAAACCGAGCGGCGCCCGGAACCCACCGCGGTGGATGGTGTGCGCCGCTCGCGCAACCTGGCCCGCATGACCGGCGCTGAAAGCCTCAACCTCACGCACCCCGGCTTGCGCCGCTTGTGGCGGGCGCGTTTTGCCGAAGCGCAATTGCTGAGCTACGACGACCGCGCCCGGGCGCCCGCGCAGCGCCCCCTGCCCCAACCCGACCCCCAAGCCCACCGCGCCGTGCCCACCCACGCCGGGCGCGGCCCACTGATCATTTGCCTGGACACCTCGGGCTCCATGCGCGGCGCGCCGGAAAGCGTGGCCAAGGCCTGTGTGTTGCAGGCGCTGCGCAGCGCCCACGCCGGCCAGCGCCCTTGCCGGTTGCTGGCCTTTGGTGGCCCCAGCGAGCTGCTGGAACGCGACCTGGCGCTGGACGCCGACGGCCTGGCGCACCTGCTCGACCTGATGGGCCAGAGCTTTGACGGCGGAACCGATGTGCAGACCCCGATCGAACGCGCCATTGCGCTGGTGCAAACCACCGGCTGGCAAGACGCCGACCTGTTGATCGTGAGCGACGGTGAATTTGGCGTGACCCCCGCCACCCTGCAACACCTGCGCGAGGCCAAAGAGCGCCTGGCCCTGCGCGCCCATGGCGTGCTCATTGGCGACCGCGAAACCATTGGCCTGCTGGAGGTGTGTGACCACCTGTACTGGGTGCGCGAATGGCGGCGCTACGGCAGCGGCGCCAGCGCCGTGGCCGACAACTTTTCCCCCGTGCACAGCCGCAGCCTGACGGCGCTGTACTTCCCCAACGCCATCCGGCGGTGAAACGCGCAGCGGCGCTCAGTCGCCCTGAAAGCCGCCTTGGCGGTAGGTCAGCACCAGCGTGTCGCGCCAGCCCAAAGTGCCCGGCTCCACCGGCTGAATCGGCGTGGTCTCGTGAATCACGCGCTGGTCGTCCAGCAACAGCAGCGACCACGGTTCCTGCAGCGTGAAGCGCTGGCCGCTGGGGCCCTCGGCCTCAAACACCCGGCTTTCGCCCCCCTTGATGCGGTGGCGCCCGAGCATGAACACGGCCACCAGATCGACCCCGTCGCGGTGCGCGCCCTCGGGCGTGGGGCGGCCAATGCCGTCGGTGGTGTCGATGCGGAAGCTGTGCGCCTCAACAAACCAGGGCCGGCGCCCGCGCAGCGCAGACACCGCCTCGCCTACTTGCGCCAACAACCGGCTCCATACCGGCAAGGCGAGCAGCTCGGGCTGCATGGGTTCAAACCAGCGCTGCATGCCGCCGTGCAGGGCGTTGTATTCCAGCGGCTGCCAATGCGCGCGGTGCGGCACTGCGCTCACCTCGGCGCCATCCACCACAAAGCAGCTGTGGCGCCGGCGGCGGTAGCGGCCACCGTCTTTCAGGTAGGCGTCGGGCGGCAGATCGTTCCAGCCAGCGTGCAAAGCGTCCAGCTCAGCGGTCGAGGCGGGCAGCGACTGCTGCACATCGGACGCACTCAGCAAGGCAAAGCCCCCGGTTTGCAGGGCGCTGGACACCCCGGACAAGGGCACGTAAGGGGGTTGAAATTCGCTGGTCATGGGCGGGCAGTGTACCGGGCCGGCGCCACCCTCCGGCCCCGCGCAGGCGCATCGTCCGACTGCAGCAAGGGGTTGCGTGCACAGTTGCTGCGCTGGATCAAAACGGCGGCATTCTCTCGGTGTCAAGCTGTGTTTCACCCACACATGTTGATCACGTGGTGACGCACAGGAGATGGCCGTGAACACAATTGAATGGACCGATGCGCTGGTGCTGGATTTCGAACCCATCGATACCCTGCACCACACGTTTGTAGACCTGCTGGCCCGCGCCCAGCAAGCCCCCGACGACGACCTGCCGCAAGCTTGGACGGCGCTGGTAGACCACACCATGGCGCAGTTTGAATGGGAAGACGATTGCATGCAGCGCACCAGTTTTTCGTCGGCAGCCAACCACTCCCTGCAGCACCGGGTGGTGCTCAACCTGCTGCGGGACGGGTTGGCGAAGGCGCGCAGCGGGCAGCTCGCTGCGGTGCGCGAAATGGCCTTTGAGCTGGCCGCCTGGTTTGCCCGGCACACCCAGGCACAGGACGCCGCCCTGGCCCTGCACCTGCGCCGACACCCGGCGCCGCCTGCGCGCCGTGGCGCCAACCCACAAGCGCCCGCACAGCGCGGCGGCCGGGCGCCACACTGAGCCGCACAGAGGCGGGCGCAAAACCCTGACGGGCATGGGGTAAACCATGTGAAATCAATATTCGGCGGTGGTTATATTGCTCCGATACGAGGAGAGTTCCATGGCCGAAGCCATTCACGCCGCTGCAAACGACCTGCCTGACAGATCCGAGGCGCCAGCGGACACCCCCCAGAACGACAACCCGCCCGCAGAAAGCCCACGCGGGCCCTCGGTGTTTTCGCTGCAGCTGGCCCATTTGAAGCCAGCAGACCCGTTTCAGTGGCTGCAGTTGGGCTGGGCCGATTTCAAACGCTGCCCCCGCATTGGCCTGTTTTACGGCTTGTGCTTTTTCGCCATGGGCCATGCCCTGCTGGCGGTGTTTCAGAGCGCGCCGGCCTATGTGCTGGCGCTGAGCGCCGGGTTCTTGCTGATGGGACCGTTCCTTTGCCTGGGCCTGTACGACGCCAGCAAGGCCATGCAGACACATTCACACCGCCCCAGCTTGCGCGCCTCGCTCCAGGCATGGCGGCCCACCAAGGGCACCATGGGCATCTTTGCTGGCGTGTTGCTGATCCTTGAACTGATCTGGGGCCGCGCCTCGCTGGTGGTGTTTGCCGTCACCTTCAACACCATGCCGTCCACCGAAAAGCTGCTGCCGCAGTTGCTCAACCCGGAAAACATCGGGTTTCTGATCACCTACACGGTGGTGGGCGCCTTCTTTGCCGGCCTGATTTTTGTGACCAGCGTGATCTCCATCCCGATGATCATGGACCGCAAGACCGACGCTGTGTCGGCCGGGCTCACCAGCATCCGCGCTTGCCTGCAAAACCCCGGCGTCATGCTGGTTTGGGGTGCGCTGATCACGGTCTTGATCGGCCTGTCCATGCTGCCGGCGTTTCTGGGCCTGATCGTTGTGGGCCCGGTCATTGGACACGCCACCTGGCACGCCTACCGGCACATCGTGCCCCAAAAGACCGAAGACAGCGCCTGACGAACCCAACGCGCTGGCGATCCCGCAGGCATCGCCAGCGCGTT
Source organism: Hydrogenophaga sp. LT287 (assembly GCF_055702805.1). Lineage (NCBI taxonomy): Bacteria > Pseudomonadati > Pseudomonadota > Betaproteobacteria > Burkholderiales > Comamonadaceae > Hydrogenophaga > Hydrogenophaga sp. LT287. The sequence goes on from NZ_JBVPZC010000003.1 coordinate 208,835, forward strand.
TTCAGGCGTTCACGTTCACCACCAAGCGCCCGCGCACCTGGCCGGCCAAAATGTCGCGGCCCGCAGCCACGGCCTCGGCCAGGCCAATCTCGCGGGTGATCGTTGCGAGCTGCTGGCGGTCCAGCGTGCTGGCCAGCGCGGCCCACGCGGCCTCGCGTTTGCCGATCGGAGCCATGACGCTGTCAATGCCGTACAGCGTGACGCCGCGCAAAATAAACGGTGCCACGCTGGCCGGCAGGTCCATGCCCTGGGCCAGGCCACAGGCAGCCACCGCGCCGCCATAGCGCGTGCTGGCGCAGGCATTGGCCAGGGTGTGGCTGCCGACCGAATCCACCACCCCCATCCAGCGCTCTTTTTGCAGCGGTTTGCCAGGCGCGCTGAGGGCACCGCGGTCGATCACCTCGGCCGCGCCGAGGGACTTCAAATACTCGGCCTCCTGCGGCCGCCCGGTGGACGCCACCACCGTGTGACCCAGCCCGGCCAGCAAAGCAATGGCCACACTGCCCACGCCGCCGTTGGCGCCCGTCACCAGCACCTCGCCGCTGCCCGCAGTCATGCCGTTGTCGGCCCAGTGCCGCTGCAAGGCCGTCACACACAGCATGGCGGTGTAGCCGGCGGTACCCACCGCCATGGCGTCGCGTGCGCTCAAGCCGGCCGGCAGGGCCACCAGCCAGTCGCCTTTGACGCGCGCCATTTGCGCCAGGCCACCCCAGTGGTTTTCGCCCACGCCAAAGCCATTGAGCAGAACCTCGTCGCCCACCTTCCAGCGCGGGTGGCTGCTGGCGGTCACGGTGCCAGCGAAGTCAATGCCCGGCACCATGGGGAAGCTGCGCACCACCGGCGACTGGCCGGTGATCGCCAGACCGTCTTTGTAGTTGATGGTGGACCACGCCACCTGCACCGTCACGTCGCCCGTGGCGGGCAACTGAGACTCGTCCAGCTCGGTCAGCGCACAGCGGTAGCCAGCGTCATCGGTTTTGGTGATCAGCAGAGCTTTGAACATGGGTTTCTCCGTTTGAAGGGGTTTCGTTCCACAGCCGCCACAGCAGCCACCAGCCCATGCCGGCGTTGGCCAGGGCCAGCAAGGTCAGCACCACCAGCAAAGCCCCTTCGGGCTCGGCCAGGTGGAGGCCCCAGGCCATGGCCGAGGACAACACATTGAACGCGATGACCAGCCAGAACAGGGGCTTGCGGGGCTGCCAGAGGCGCTGCACAGAAGGGGCCAAAAATTGCATACCGCATTGTGCCGCGCGGGTGGCCGTGCAGCACCTTCAAGTTGCAGCAACGGGTTTGGGCTCCTGCTCTTGCAGCAGCCGCCACATCACCTTGCCGCTGCCGCTCTTGGGCAGAGCCTCGACAAACTGCACCACGCGCGGGCATTTGTACACGGCCATGTTGTCGCGGCACCAGTCCATGATGTCTTGCTCGCTGACCTGGCCGCGGGCGCTGTCACGCAACACCACCACGGCCTTCACGCTCTCGCCCCGGTAAGCGTCCTGGGTGGAAATGACGCAGGCTTCGGCAATGACGGGGTGGCGGAACATGAGCGCTTCCACCTCGGCCGGCCACACCTTGAAGCCGCTGGCGTTGATCATGCGCTTGAGGCGATCGGTGATGAAAAAGTAACCGTCTTCGTCCACCCGGCCCAGGTCCCCCGAGCGGAAATAGCGCTGACCTTCCAACGTGATGAAGGCCGCTTCGGTGGCGTCGGGGCGCTTCCAGTAGCCCGAAAACACCGAAGGCCCACGGATGATGATTTCGCCCGCCTCGCCCTGGGGCATTTCTTGCAGGCTGTCGGGGTCCACCACGCGCGCGTCCACGCTCATGAACGGAATGCCCAGGCACTGCTGCTTGGGAGCGTCGGGTGGGTTGTTGTGCGAGGGCGCTGCGGTTTCGGTCAGGCCATAGCCTTCGGCGTAGCGCAGGCCGTACTGTTCAAACAGGCGCTGCGCCACCGCCTGGGGCATGGCGGCACCGCCACCACCAATGAGCACCAGGCTGGACAGGTCGTACTGCGCAAAGTTGGGGCTGGCCAGCAGGTCGATCACCATGGTGGGGATGTTGGACCAGTGCGTGACACGCCATTTTGAAATGAGGCGACCGGCCAGCTCGCGGTCCCAGCGCGGCATGACCACCAGCGTGGCGCCGGTGTAAATGCCCGCGTGCATGCCCACCACCATGCCGGTGATGTGAAACATGGGCACCACCACGAGCGAGACGTTTTCAGGCGTGCTGCTGCCCCACAGCGAACCGGCCACCGCGTTGTGCATCAGGCTGGCGTGGGTGTGCATGCAGCCCTTGGGCAAGCCGGTGGTGCCGCTGGTGTAGGGCAACACGCTCAGGTCGGTGAGCTGGCGGTTGTGCAGCGGTGGCGCAGCGCTGCCGCTCAGCGCATCGGCCCAGTCCACCACCGTGCCGCCGGGCAGGCTGGGCAGCGGGTGGCGGGCGGCCAGCCACTCGGTCCAGGCGGGGGGAATGTCGGCCTGCGGCCCAATGGCATCGTGGTAGTGCGCCACCACCAGGTGCTGCAGCTGTTGGGCGGCAGGCAGCTCGGCGTTGGCCTTGAGCAATTCGCCGGCCAGGTCGGCGGCGCAAATGGCCACCTTCACGTCCGGGTCGGTGATGTAGTGGCCCAGCTCGGCCGCGCGGTTCATGGGGTTCACCGGCACCACCACGGCGTTGGCGCGCAGGATGGCGAAATGCGCCACCACCCACTGGGGCGCGTTTTGCATCAGCAAGATCACCCGGTCACCGGCCTGCACACCCTGCGTGTGCAGGTGAGCCGCCAGGCGCTCGGCCTGCTCCAGCAGTTCGCGGTAGGTGGTTACCTGGTCAAAAAACACCAGCGCAGGCTTGTCGGGGTAGCGGCGCGCGCTGACCACCAGGTTGTCCCACAACGAGGTGGCGGGTGGCGTGATGCGGTGCGGCAGGCGCTTGGGCCAAAACCGGTGGTGCGGGCGCACGGCCGGTGGTGCTGCATCGGCGGCGGTGGTGTGGCTGTTCATGGGTTTGTCTCCAGCAGCGGGTCTTGTGCGTCAAAGCATACGAGCCACACGCCAGATGGGACAACACAGCATGTCGCCCGTGGGACCACGCAATGTGGCACGGAACGTGCGAGTACCAACGGGCGAACGTGGACAGGTTTGTAACGCCATAGTGTTATGAATTCATTGCATAACCTGCCCACGTAAACCCCGATGCCTTCGCCCTGGGGGCACGGCTACAGTCGCTGAGCGGTCGCAAAGAGCACCCCTGTGGTGCGCAAGCGCCGAAATATGTGCATCCAACCAACGTATGGAGAAACCCCTGATGAAGATGACTTCCCTGAACCTGACCGCCCTGGGTCTGAGCGCTGCCGCTGCCTTGGTGAGCCTGTCAGCCCATGCCGGCAAAGACCTCGACGCGATCAAGAAACGCGGTGAACTGATCTGCGGCGCCAGCACCGGTCTGGCGGGTTTCTCGGCTGCCGACAGCCAGGGCAAATACGCTGGTCTGGACGTGGACACCTGCCGTGCCGTGGCCGCCGCCGTGCTGGGTGACCCCAACAAAGCGCGCTTTGTGCCGCTGACCGCACAACAGCGCTTCACCGCCCTGCAGTCGGGTGAGATCGACATGCTGTCGCGCAACACCACCTGGACCATGACCCGTGACGCGTCGCTGGGTCTGCACTTTGCGGGCATCAACTTCTACGACGGCCAGGGTTTCATGGTGCCAAAGAAGCTCAAGGTGACGAGTGCCAAACAGCTCAAGGGCGCCACCGTGTGCGTGGAAGCCGGCACCACCACCGAGCTGAACCTGACCGACTATTCGCGCGCCAACAACCTGAACATCAAGCCCGTGGTGTTCAACAACGCCGAAGCCACCACGGCGGCCTATTTCAGCGGGCGCTGCCAGGCGTTCACCACCGACGCGTCGGGCCTGGCGTCTTACCGCTCCAAGCAGGCCGCCAACCCGGCCGACCACGTGATCCTGCCCGAGCTCATTTCCAAAGAGCCACTGGGCCCCATGGTGCGCCGTGGTGACGACGACTTCTTTGCCATCGTCAAGTGGGTCGGCAACGCCCTGCTGGAAGCCGAAGAGTTTGGCATCACCCAGGCCAACGCCGACAAAATGCGCGCCGAGAGCAAAAACCCCAGCGTGATGCGGCTGCTGGGTGCCGGCAACGAAGACACAGGCAAACTGATCGGCCTGGACAAAGAATGGGCGCTGCGCGCTATCAAGGCCGGCGGCAACTACGGCGAGCAGTTTGAACGCCACGTGGGCCCCAAGACCACCATCGGCCTGCCCCGCGGCATCAACAACCTGTGGAACAAGGGCGGCGTGATGTACGCACCACCGGTCCGCTGATGCTTTGAACCACCAAACCGGGACTGGACTGGCTCCATGTCTCGGTTTTTTTATACCTCCCTATTCCCTTGAAAGGCGGTTGTGAGCACTGTTCCACCTCCTCATGCACGAAAACGCTGGTCTCTCAACAGCCGGGCCACCCGTGGCGTGCTGTTTCAGTTGCTGGCCCTGATCCTGGTGGCGCTGTCCATCTGGTTCCTGTCGCACAACACCCAAGTCAACATGGCGGCGCGGGGCATCCCCAGCGGATTTGACTTTCTGGGCGCGCCTGCCGGCTTTGACATCGGCGAAACCGTTATCCCCTACGACCCGAGCCAGAGCTACGCGGTCGCGATTGGTGTGGGCGTGCTCAACACGCTCAAAGTGGCCATTCTGGGCATCGTGTTCACCACCCTGATCGGCGTGGCCATTGGCGTGGGGCGCTTCTCGCGCAACGGTCTGGTGCGCGGCCTCTGCTACAGCTACGTCGAGGTTTTTCGCAACATTCCCGTGCTGCTGCAGCTGCTGATGTGGTACCTGTTCATGCTGGAGGTGCTGCCTCCGTCCAACGAAGCCTGGAACGCCTTTGGTGGCTTTTTCCTGAGCAAAGGCGGCTTCTCCATGCCCTGGCCCAGCGCGGGTGTGGGCTGGGGCTGGGTCGTGCTCGGCGCCGTAGCCGGCTTGGTGGCCGCAGGTGTGTGGCGCCGGCGCATGCTGAGCCGGTTTGAACGCACGGGGCAAGAAGGCGACCGCCTGTGGGCACCGCTTGCCCTGGTGCTGGTGCTGGCCGTGGTGGGCTGGTTGCTGGGCGGCATGCCCAGCCAATGGGACCTGCCCGAGCAAATGGCCTTCATGGTGGACGGTGGCGCCAGCGCCACGCCCGAGTTTCTGACCGTGCTGATCGGCCTGGTCACCTACACCGCGGCTTTTGTGGCCGAGGTGGTGCGCGGCGGCATCCAGTCGGTCAGCCGCGGCCAGACCGAAGCGGCCAGCGCGCTGGGGCTCACGCCCAAACACACCATGCGGCTGGTGGTGTTGCCCCAGGCCATGCGCGTGATCATTCCACCGCTGACCAACCAGTACCTCAACCTGACCAAAAACTCGTCGCTGGCCGTGGCGGTGGGCTACCCCGACGTGGTGTCGGTGGCCAACACCACCATCAACCAGAGCGGCCGTGCGGTCGAGTGCATCGCCATCATCATGCTGGTCTATCTCTCCACTTCGCTGAGCACCTCGTTGTTCATGAATTGGTACAACGCCCGCAGCGCGATCAAGGAGCGTTGAAACCATGAACACCCAACCATCCAACGCGGTTTTCACCCCCATCGCGCCCCGTCCATCGCCGGTGCGCACCACCGGCTTGGTGGCCTGGGCCCGGCGCAACCTGTTCAGCAGCATCGGCAACACGCTCACCACCCTGTTTGTGCTCGCGCTGGGCATTTACGCGCTGCCGGGCATCTTGCAATGGGGTGTGGTGCAAGCCGTTTTTGCCCCTGACGCCAGCGCTTGCCAGGCCGCCCGCGGCACCGGCGCCTGCTGGGGCGTGGTGGCTGAAAAGTACCGCCTCATCCTGCTCGGGCGCTATCCGTTTGAAGAACACTGGCGCCCGGTGCTGGCCACCAGCCTCATGCTGGCCGGGCTGGTGGTGAGCTGCATCCGCGTGTTCTGGAAGCCCTGGCTGGCCATCATGTGGGTGGGCATCATGGCGCTGTTCTTTGCCCTTATGGGCGGCGGCGTCATGGGCTTGTCGTCCGTGCGCACCGACCTGTGGGGCGGCCTGCCGCTCACGGTGCTGCTGGCCACGGTGTCCATCTTTCTGGCGTTCCCGCTGGCCATTGTGGTGGCGCTGGGCCGGCGCAGCAACCTGCCTGCCATTCGATCGGTCTGCGTGGTGTACATCGAACTGGTGCGCGGCGTGCCGCTGATCTCGGTGTTGTTCATGGCTTCGTTCATGTTCCCGCTGTTCATGCCACAGGGTGTGTCCATCGACGTGCTGACCCGCGTGGTGGTGGGCATCACGCTGTTTGCCGCGGCCTACATGGCCGAGATCATCCGTGGCGGCTTGCAGGCCATACCCAAAGGACAGCTCGAAGCCGCCGACACGCTGGGTCTGAGCTACTGGCAGACACAACGCAAGGTGGTGCTGCCCCAGGCGTTGGCCATGGTGGTGCCCAGCATCATGAACAACTTCATTTCCATCTTCAAAGACACCTCGCTGGTCACCATCGTGTCCATGTACGAGCTCACCGGTGCGCTGTCGCTGGCTTTGAATTCCGATGTGGAATGGCGCCCGTTCAAGATCGAAGCCTATCTGTTCATCACCCTCGTTTATTTCGCTTTCTGCTTTGCCATGTCGCGCTACAGCCTGTGGGTTGAAAAGCAATTGAGCAGCAGCAAAGCCCGCTGAAGGCGCCCCAGAAGGAACAACAACATGACCGCATCAACCGCCGCTGAACCCATCATCCGTTTCGACAAAGTCAACAAGTGGTACGGCAACGACTTCCATGTGCTGCGCGACATCGACCTCGATGTCGCCAAAGGCGAACGCATCGTGGTGTGCGGCCCGTCGGGCTCGGGCAAGTCCACGCTGATCCGCTGCATCAACCGCCTGGAAGAGCACCAGCAGGGCCACCTCACCGTGGACGGCATCGAGCTCACCGACGACATCAAGGCCATTGACCAGGTGCGCAAAAACGTGGGTATGGTGTTTCAGCAGTTCAACCTGTTTCCGCACCTGACCGTGCTGGAAAACCTCACGCTCTCGCCCATGTGGGTCGGCAAGATCCCCAAAAAGGAAGCTGAAGAACGCGCCATGCAGCAGCTGCAGCGCGTGCGCATTGCCGAGCAGGCCAGCAAATACCCGCTTCAGCTCTCCGGTGGCCAGCAGCAGCGCGTGGCCATTGCCCGGGCCTTGTGTCTCACGCCCAAGATCATGCTGTTTGACGAGCCCACCTCGGCGCTCGACCCGGAAATGATCAAGGAAGTGCTGGACGTGATGATCGAGCTGGCCAACATGGGCATCACCATGATCTGCGTGACCCACGAAATGAGTTTCGCCAAGGCCGTGGCCGACCGCGTCATCTTCATGGACCAGGGCCAGATCGTCGAGCAAAACACGCCGCACGAATTTTTCAACAACCCGCAGAACGAACGCAGCCGGGACTTTCTCTCAAAGATCCTGGGACACTGAGCGCGGCCGATGCCGCCTAAACATGGCGGTGTCCGGCGGGCGGCTCTACCCCCGGCAGCGCTTCGTCGGCCCGCTGGTGCAGCGCTTCGATGATGTGGCAATGGTCGTCCGAGCCGTCGCAGCGCTTGCGCAAGGCCAGCAGGTCTTTTTCGAGGGTGCGCAACTCGGCCAGGCGCTGGCGCACATGGCCCAGGTGCGCGTCCAGCGCCGTGCTGGCGGTGGCGCAATCGGCCTTGTTGTTGAGCTCCAGCGCCAACAGGGTGCGCACTTCGTCCAGCGACATGTCCAGCGCGCGGCACTGCCGAATGAAGCGCAAACGATGAATGTCGGCCTCGCTGTAAAGGCGGTAATCGTTACCGGCGCGGGCTTGCGGCTTCAGCAAGCCCTCGCGCTCGTAGTACCGGATATTGGCCGCGCTCACGCCTGAGCGCTGCGCCGCCTCACCAATGCGGTGCACCGGGGTCACCGGCTGGGCTTCCATGTTCATGCTTGACCTTCAAGTGGCTTCAAGGTTTTTAATCATGGCATACCTTGAACCCTTGCACGAAAGACACCCGCCATGGCCTGCGCTTGCCACTCCAGCTGCTCCACCGAAACGCCTGCCAACGCAGCCCCGCCGATTGACCCGCGCTGGCGCCGCGCGCTGTGGATTGCGCTCGTGGTCAACGCGGCCATGTTCGGCGTGGAACTGGTGGCGGGCTTGCAAGCCAATTCGGTGTCGCTCTTGGCCGACGCGGTGGACTTTGCCGGTGATGCCGCCAACTACGCGCTGTCCTTGGCCGTGCTGAGCATGGCCCTGGTCTGGCGCAGCCGCGCGGCGTTTGTGAAAGGTGCCACCATGTTCGCCTACGGCCTGTTTGTGCTGGCGCGGGCTGGCTGGCTGCTGCAAAGCGGCAGCGTGCCCGAGCCGCTGACCATGGGCGTGGTGGGGTTGGTGGCCTTGCTGGCCAACGCTGGCGTGGCCGTGCTGCTGTACGGGTTTCGCACGGGCGACGCCAACATGCGCAGCGTGTGGCTGTGCTCGCGCAACGACGCGCTGTCCAACCTGGCGGTCATGGCAGCCGCGCTCGGGGTGTTCGGCACCGGCTCGGCCTGGCCCGACCTGGCGGTGGCCGCCGTCATGGCCGTGCTGGCGCTCACAGCGGGGCTCTCCGTCATGCGCCAGGCGCGGGCCGAGCTGGCCCGGGCTTCATCAACGCGCCCCACACAGGCGCCACAGGCGGTGGGAATCCCCCACGCCGACTGAACTTTCTGCCGGCGCGCTTATCATTCAACGCCATGCGCCACCTGTTGCTCGCCCTCATCATTGCCCTGCTGCCCTTGCGCGCCTGGGTGGGCGACGCCATGGCGGTGTCCATGATGGGCCACACGGCAACCAGCATGGTGGCAGCAGGGGCGCAGCCCGACTGCCCGGACCACGCGGGCGAGGGGCCTCTGGCCCTGAGCCTGAGCGCGGGGCACGATCTGCATGGCAGCACACACGGTACGGCCGAATCACAGCAGCCTGACCACCCACCAGACCACCAGCACAACGCCTGCGACGTGTGCAACGGCCCCGCGCTGGTCGTCGGACTGCTCTTGTCCGCCACGGTGTCGCAGCACCACACCCTGCTCGCGCTGCCTGCCGAGCGCTTTGCCAGCGTTGCGCTGCAGCAAGGCATCAAGCCACCCATCTCCTGAGCATCCAAGCCCGTAGTGCGTCTGCCGCGGCCCCCTTCGGGCCTGTGCGGCGGGCGCTGGTTTGTTTTGTCAGGAGATCCCCATGCCTGTTTTTAGGCGCCATGTACCCACCCGCACGCCAGCGGGCACCCTTCAGCGACCGCCCCTGAAGGCGCCTTTCGCACACCTGTGGTGGGCCGCCCTGCTGTGTGCAGCGCCTGCGCTGGCCCAGCCATCTGCGGCCCTGCGCGCTGCCGACCCTGCCACGCCCGCGCCCGCCAGCGCCGTGCAGGTGCTGCCAACCGCCGCCCCCGCCCAGCCACTGGAGTTGCCCACCGACATCGAGCGCGCTCGGGCGATCTGGCAGCAGGCCAACCAGCGCGTGGCCGAGTTCCCCCGTGGCCACATCGACATCCTTCGCTGGGAGGCCCAAAACCCCGGCGGCACACCGTCCGCAGAAGCACCGGCGGTCACCGCACCCACGCTCGACGTGGCCGAGGCCGTGCGCATCTCACTGCGCCACCGCCCGGCCCTGCTGGTCCACGCGGGCATGAGCGAGCCCGAGCGGGGCGAAGTGCAGCGGGCTTACGTGGCCCATGTCCAAGCCGTGCACACCGCCTGGGTGGAGGCCGTCACCGCCCGCCACAGCCTGCGCCTGATGACCGAAGCGCTGTCAGCCGCGAGCACCGGCGTGGCCCTGGGGCAGCGCATGGTGCTGGCCGGCAACTGGAGCCAGGCCAAACTGCTGCGCGAACAGGTGCAAGAAGCCGCCGCCCACCAGGCGGCCGCGCGGGCCCAGCATGCAAAACACAGCGGCGACGAACAGCTCGCCCGCCTGTTGGGCCAGTGGGACGGGGCAGCCATAGCCGCCCTGCTGCAGCGCCTGCCGACCAGCTTGCCGGCGTTGCCTGAGCAAGTCACGCCCGGCCCCGGTATCAGCCCGGCCGAGGTGGAAGGCGCTGCGCTGCGCGGCCACCCCACGCTGGCCTGGCAGCTCACTGAGGCGCGCCGCCAGCTCGCCGCAGTGCCCCCCGCGCGGCTGGCCGCCTGGCATGAAGCGGTGGACAAGGTCGTTCAAGCCGCCCCCGCAACAGCCCGGGAAGCCCCCTGGACCGTACCCCAGATCGACAACTTGCCGCTGCTGCGCGACCACGCCCTGGAACGCGCGGTGCGCGCAGAGTCCACCCTGCTGCAGGTGGCTGCCGAGCGCCGGTCGATGGCGCGCGAGGCCTGGGCGCAACTGCAAGCCCAGCACGCCAGCGCACGCCACGCGCAAGACGTGGTCAGCCCGCTGCAAACCACGCTGGAGCAAGAAACTCTGCTGCGCTACAACGGCATGCTGCAAAGCACCTGGGACCTGCTGGCCCAGGCCCGCGAGCGTCTGGCCTCGCTGGACGCGGCACACCTGGCCCGCCGTGACTTCTGGCTAGCCCACACCGCCTGGCAAGCCCTGCTCGCCGGAGGCGACTACCAGGGCCCCGGCACTTCGTCTGCCCCCGGCGGCAGCGCCAGCACCCCACCCAAAGGACACTGACCATGACGCAAGCCATGAACCGAAGAAACTTTTTCGCAGGCGCAGCAGCCACCGCGGTGGCCGCCGCCAGCGTGAGCCGCGTGGCCCTGGCCGCGCTGCCCGAAGCGGTGCAACAAACCAGCGCCGACACCGCAGCTCCCTGGACGCCACCCGGCGTGACCGGAGCCGGCCGGCCCTACAACCCGGTGGTCACGCTCAACGGCTGGACCCTGCCCTGGCGCATGAACAACGGGGTGAAAGAATTTCACCTGGTGGCCGAACCGGTGGTGCGCGAGATGGCACCCGGCTTTCTGGTCAACATGTGGGGCTACAACGGCCAGAGCCCCGGCCCCACCATTGAGGTGGTGGAAGGCGACAAGGTGCGCATTTTTGTGACCAACCGCCTGCCCGAGCCCACCACCATCCACTGGCACGGCCAGCGCTTGCCCAATGGCATGGACGGGGTGAGCGGTCTCAACCAGCCCTACATACCGGCCGGCAAAACCTTTGTGTACGAATTTGAAGCGCGCCGGCCCGGCACCTTCATGTACCACCCGCACGCCGACGAAATGACGCAAATGGCCATGGGCATGATGGGTTTCTGGGTCACACACCCGAAGCAGAAACACCCGCTGATTGACGACGTGCAGCGCGACTATTGTTTTCTGCTCAACGCCTTTGACGTGGAACCCGGCAGCATGACGCCGCAGGTCAACACCATGCTGGACTTCAACATCTGGAGCTTCAACAGCCGTGTATTCCCCGGCCTGAGCCCTTTGGTGGCGCGCCTGGGCGAGCGCGTGCGCGTGCGCGTGGGCAACCTCACCATGACCAACCACCCGGTGCACATCCACGGCATTGAATTTGAAGTGACCGGCACCGACGGCGGGCCGGTGCCCAAAACCGCGCGCTGGCCCGAGGTGACCACCGATGTGGCCGTGGGCCAGATGCGGCAGATCGAGTTTTTGGCCGACGAGCCCGGCGACTGGGCCATGCACTGCCACAAGAGCCACCACACCATGGGCGCCATGGGCCACGGCGTGCCCACCATGATCGGCGCCGACCACCGCGGCCTGCTCAAAGGCTTGCAAAAAGCCGTACCCGACTACATGGTGATGGGCGAGCGCGGCATGGCCGACATGAAAGAGATGGAGATGGAGCTGCCCCACAACACCTTCCCCATGATGAGCGGCACCGGCCCTTATGGCCCCATTGGCATGGGCGGCATGTTCACCACGCTCAAGGTGCGCGCCGACCAGAAACCAGGCGACTACACCGACCCCGGCTGGTACCAGCAGCCGCCCGGCACCCGGGCTCGCGAGGTGGCCACGCCCACCGCCCAGGCATCGCCGCCCGCCAGCGCTGCGCCATCAAATCGGTCATCAACCCCAACCGCTCCCATCGGCTCGGCCCGCAAGCCACAAGGCCATGGCGGCCACCACTGAACACAAGGAACCCACCCATGTACACACCAGCACCGACCCGCCGCCGCTTTCAGCAACTGCTGATCGGCCTGCCCTTGTTGCCACTGGCCACCACGGCCTGGCTGCCCACAGCCGCGCAAGCCCACGGCGAGCGCCACGACGGCCACACCAAGGCCGGCCCTGTGGTGAAAGAACAAAAGCCCTGGGGCATTGCGGCCGAGCCCAGCGAAGCGAAACGCACCGTCGAGATCCGCATGACCGACGACATGAAGTTCACACCCAGCCACCTGGACGTGCGCGAGGGCGAAACGCTGCGGCTGCGCGCCGTGAACCAGGGCAAGGTGATGCACGAAATCGTCATCGGCACGCGTGAGGAACTGGCCGCTCACGCCGACATGATGAAAAAGCACCCCGGCATGGAACACGACGAGCCCTACATGGCCCATGTGTCCCCAGGCAAGCGGGGCGACATCGTCTGGACCTTCAACCGCGCCGGTGACTTCGAATTTGCCTGCCTCATCCCCGGCCACTTTGAAGCCGGCATGCGCGGCACTGTGCGCGTGCGCGCGGCCTGAACCCCTTTGCTTGAACCGGAGAAACCCCATGAAACGACGTTCCTTGTTGCGCGCCTCGCCCGCGCTGGCCGCCCTGGCCCTGCTGCCCGCGCTGGGCACCGCCCAAACGGCCCCGGCCCTGCCGGTGCTGCAAGTATGGAAAGACCCCAACTGCGGCTGCTGCAACGACTGGATCAGCTACCTCAAGCGCGACGGCTTTCAGGTGCAGACCTTTGACACCGGCAACACCGCGGTGCGCAAGCGCCTGGGCCTGCCCGACAAATACGGCTCGTGCCACACGGGTCTGATTGGTGGCTACGTCATTGAAGGGCATGTGAACGCGCGCGAAATTCGCCGTCTGCTGGCCGAAAAGCCCAAAGCCATTGGCCTGTCGGTGCCCGGCATGCCTGTGGGCAGCCCCGGCATGGACGGCCCGGAATACGGCGCCCGCAAAGACCCCTACGACGTGGTGCTGGTGCTGGCCGACGGCAGCAGCCGCGTCTACCAGTCGTATTTCCGCGGCTGACCCGACCGTCACCACCCTGCATACAGGAAACCACACCATGCACACACCCAACACCCTGAAAACCGTGAAACACGGCTACCGCGCCACCGCCCTGCTGGCCCTGTTGCTGGGCAGCGGTCTGGCTCTTGCGCAAACGCACAACCACGCGCACGGCACTCCGACAACACCCGCAGCAGCCTCGCCGGCAGCACCCACTGAAACCGCCAGCAGCAGCCTGCCCTGGGCAGAGGCCGAGGTGCGCCGGGTCGACACTGCAGCAGGCAAGATCAGCCTGAAACACGGCGAAATCAAAAACCTGGACATGCCCCCCATGACCATGGTGTTTCAGCTGCAAGACAAAGCCCTCCTGGGCAACCTGAAAGCTGGCGACCGCGTTCGCTTCACGGCCGACAAAGTCAACGGCAGCTACACCGTGCTGGCACTCGAACCCGCGCCTTGAACTTTGTGTGTACCCAAGCATGACAAAGAGGCCACCGATGCCATGCTTGGGTACACATGGGCGGCGGCTGAGCCCAGAACTGGCCCCGCAAGTTCCTCTTCATCTGCTCTTTTACATGGAGGTGTGTCCCTAGACTCGGGTGCTTGAACGGTCGGTATGCGAGACCAACGGCCTCAAGTCTTACACCGAGTTGACGAAACTCAATGAACCATTGAAACGATCGGATGACCCCATGCGCACCAACCTGCCTGTAACCCAGAGCGAATTTGTCATCCCGGACGGTGTCACCCTCGTTTCGACGACCGACCTGAAAAGCCACATCACCTACTGCAACCCGGCTTTCATTGCGGTGAGCGGTTACAGCCGCGAAGAACTGATCGGTCAGCCGCACAACCTGGTGCGCCACCCCGACATGCCACCGGAAGCCTACCGGGACATGTGGGCCACATTGGCCAGCGGCTTCCCGTGGTCTGCCCTGGTAAAAAACCGACGCAAAAATGGCGACCACTATTGGGTGGTGGCCAACGCCACGCCCATCATGGAAAACGGCCAGGCGGCCGGCTACATGTCGGTGCGCACCAAACCCACCCGCGAACAGATTCAAGAAGCCGAAGCCCTCTACGCCCGCATGCGCAGCGAAGCCGAAAGCGGCCATGCCCGAGTGGCATTGCACCGTGGCCGTGTGGTGCGCACCGGCCTGGTGGGCACACTGCAGCGCGCCAGCCAGCTGACGCTGGGCCGGCGCATTGGCCTGATTTGTGGCGTGCTCGCGCTCGTGGGCATGGCGCTCGGTGCCGGCTTGGCCAGCATGGGTACCCCCGCGTTGCTGGCAGGTGCAGCTGGGATGGTCTTGCTGGCTGGAGCGGCAGCTTGGATGCTGCGAGGCCAAATGGTGGGCCCCCTGCACGACGCCGTGCTGTTTGCCAACCTCATGGCGGCGGGCGATCTCTCGGCCCGCTTCAAAGGACAGACCAGCGGCGATTTCGGTGATCTCGGGCGCGCGCTCAACCAGCTCAACGTGAACCTGCAGGCCGTGGTGTCGGATGTGCGCCACGAGGTCGAAGGCGTGCAGGTGGCGTCCAATGAAATCGCCAGCGGCAACCAGGACCTGTCCTCACGCACCGAATCTCAGGCCAGCAGCCTGGAAGAAACCGCCGCCTCCATGGAGCAACTCACCAGCACGGTGCAACAAAGTGCGAACACCTCGCGCGAAGCGGCCGTGCTCGCGCAGCGGGCCGCTACCGTGGCGCGCCAGGGCAATGAAGCCATGGGCCAGGTGGTCAGCACCATGGACGACATCAGCCGCTCGTCCAGCCGCATCGGGGAAATCATCCAGGTGATCGACGGCATTTCATTTCAGACCAACATTCTGGCGCTCAACGCCGCGGTGGAAGCGGCCCGGGCCGGCGAACAGGGCCGGGGCTTTGCCGTGGTGGCGGCCGAAGTGCGCAACCTGGCGCAGCGCACGCTGGGCGCAGCCAAAGAGATCAAGGTGCTGATCGACGAGTCGGCCAGCAAAGTGGCCCATGGCAGCCAACTGGTGCACAGCGCCGGCCAGACCATGGGCGACGTGGTGGGTGCCGTCGAACAGGTCAGCGGTCTGATCACGGAAATCACCAGCGCCACCAACGAACAGTCGCTGGGCATCGCTCAGATCAACCAGGCGGTGGGCCAACTCGATTCCGTCACTCAGCAAAACTCGGCCATGGTGGAAGAGCTGGCCGCTGCGGCGGGCTCGCTGCAGTCCCAGGCGCAGGTCATGCACGAGGCCGTGCAGATCTTCCGGCTGGACAAGCGGGCCGTGGCACTGCGCTGAACCCGGGCGGGCGCCAAAACAGGCGCCATGGCGGGACGTGGGGGCTGTAAGGGCCGTGCTAATGTAGCGACATGCCCCACAACATTCGCTACACCCTGCTGTCGCTGCGCGACCTGGCGGTGTCCATTGGCCCCGTGGCCCTGCTCACAGCCACCCTGCTGGCCCTCACCTACTGGTGGCTCGACCCCAACCCGCCCAAGCGGGTGGTGCTGGCCACCGGCCCCGCCCAGAGCGCCTACGACGAGTTTGGCAAACGCTACGCCGAAGCCCTGCAGCGCTACGGCATCACCGTCGAGTTGCTGCCGTCTGAAGGCTCTTCGGCCAACCTGGAACTGCTGCGCTCGGGCCAGGCCGACCTGGGTTTTGTGCAAGGTGGTACGGCCGACATTGGCTACGACG
This sequence comes from Hydrogenophaga sp. LT287, assembly GCF_055702805.1. Lineage (NCBI taxonomy): Bacteria > Pseudomonadati > Pseudomonadota > Betaproteobacteria > Burkholderiales > Comamonadaceae > Hydrogenophaga > Hydrogenophaga sp. LT287. Next base: position 224,681 of record NZ_JBVPZC010000003.1, read on the forward strand.
ATGAAGAATCCATTGCCTCGCTGGGCAGCCTGTTCGTAGAACCCTTGTGGCTGTTTTACCGCGAAGACGCAGCGCAGCGGCTCAACCAAACGCCCACAGTGGCCAACCTGGCCGACCTGCAGGGCTGGCGGGTCAACGTGGGTACGCCAGGCAGTGGCGTGCCCCGGCTGTTTTCCACCCTGCTCGATGTCAACCGCATCGACACCGGCCAGATTCAGCTCAGCGAACTGGAACAAACGCCGGCCACCGTGGCGTTTCTCAATGGCGAGCTGGACGCCGTGGTGTTTGCTTCTGCGCCCGAGTCGCTGATGGTGCAGATGCTGCTGCAAACCCCGGGCATCAAGCTGATGGACTTTGCCCAGAGCGAAGCCTATTCACGTCGCTTTGGTTACCTCACACCCGTGGTCATGCCGCAAGGTGTGGTCGACTTGGCCGCCGACATTCCCACCCGCGACGTGCGCCTGGTGGCGTCCACCACCAGCCTGCTCGCCAGCGCCAAGACGCACCCGGCCATCCTGCAGCTGTTTGCCCAAGCATCCACCGGCTTGCATGGCCGCCCGGGCTGGTTCAGCCGAGCCCGCGAATACCCCAGCCTGGAGCACAGCGAGGTGCCCGTGTCACCCGAGGCGGTGCGCGCTATCCAGAACGGTCCGCCGTTTTTGCAGCGCTACCTGCCGTTCTGGATGGCCAACCTGATTGAGCGCATGTGGCTGGCCATGGGTCTGATCATCGCGCTGGCACTGCCCTTGTCGCGCATCGTGCCGCCGCTCTACACCTTCCGCATCCGCTCGCGGGTGTTCCGCTGGTACGCCGAGTTGCGCGACATCGAACAGCGCCACGAAAGCGCCAAAGAAAAAGACGCGACCCCGGTGCAAGCCCTGCTTGAGCAGCTCGACGAGATGGAGACCAAGGTCGAAAAAATCGTGGTCCCGCTGTCGTACACCGACGAACTCTACGCCCTGCGCAACAACATCCACCTGGTCAGAAAGAAGCTGCTGCGCAAGGGATAGCCCTGAGCAGCAAACGCAACGAGGAGCATGGGGGCAACGAGGCCAAAGAGCAGGGCCGCCCCCAGCAAGGCCAGCCCCCTCGGGGGGCAGCGACCCGCGCAGCGGCGGAGCGTGGGGGCTACGAGGCCGCAGCGCAGGGCCGCCCCAAGCAAGGCCAGCCCCCTCGGGGGGCAGCGACCCGCGCAGCGGCGGAGCGTGGGGGCTACTGGCTTGCGCTGTTGATCCAGGCCTGCCGTGCCACCGCGTCCAGCGCCTGTTCCACCACGCCATGGTCGGCCACCACGCGCAGGCGGTCTTGGTCCAGCAGCCGCTCCAGCCCGCGCCGCGTCATGGAAAGCGACCGGCCATCTGCACCCGTGAACAAAAACATGGTGCCGTGTGGGCTGGCCCAAGTGATCTGGCAGCGCATCGCCTGGCCGTCCTGCATCACATCCACCCAGGTCCCGACCGGCAAGGCCTGGGCGCTCTGGGGCTTCATCTCGGCCTTGATGTCGGCCCAGTCGCGCTGCATGGGCTGCGTGTCAACGAACGCCGGCTGGGTGTCCATGGCCATGTCGTCCAGGAAGCCCGTGTCGCGTGCTTCGTCGGGTTGCATCCATGGCTCGGGCTCCACGTCAAACTGCCGGCTCGGCAGGGTATCGACCGCTGCGTCGCTGCGCTGCGTTTTGTAGGCGGCCTCGTGCAGGCCCATCAGCGCCTGAAAGAAGGCCTCGGTTTGTTCACGCGGGTAATCGATGGAGTCCAGTCCTTCGCGCAAGGTGCGCAGCACGCCCGGAATGACTTTGATCAGCCGCGGCCGGTTGCGGCTGGCCAATGTAAGCTGGCTGGACCACAACAGGTCGGGCAGGATGTCGGTGTAGCGAAGCGCGGGCGACTCCGTCGGCGACAGCACGCTCGCCGGGTCCTGAGACTCCACGGCTTCCATGCGGGCCTGAGCCACCACCTGGGCCCATGGGCCGCTCAAAAAACGCCGCACCACACCGGGGGCGCGGTCGTAGTCGTTGCGCGCCGTGAATTCGGCCAGCACCCGCTCAGCCAGCAGATTGCGTTGCTCCACCCGCACCAGCGTCTGGACCGCCAGTCCCCGCGCCTGCGCCTGCGCTGGCGCCAGTGCGTTGCGCTGGGATCGGTTCAAGTTTGATAGCAGCGCGGGGAAGCGGCTGGCCAAATCAGGACCCGGTGCTTGCAGCGCCCTAACAATGCCCTGCACCTCGGTGGCAAACGCCGCATAGCCTGGGTCCTGCTCACTGGTGAACGCCAGACTGCGCTCGGTCACGGTGTCCAGCAAACGCCGGGCAGGGTTGTTGCGGTCGGCGAAAAAACGGGGATCGCTGCGGGCCAGTTGCAGCAGAGCGGGCTTCATGCCGGCCAGCAGCTCACGCAGCGGCGCAAGCAGGCGGCTGTCTTCAGCAATTCCGCGCAGCATCAGCGTCACCACCTCGGCCGCCAGCGTGCGCACCATGCCGTTGCCGGTACTGGCCGCCACCGGGTCGCCCGGGTCGTGGTTGCTTTGCTCCAGGTTGCCCACCAGCAGCTGGTGCAGGTGGTCCAGCGTCAGCAAGGCACCGCTACCCAGCACCGAAGCAGACGGCACAGCGTCGGTGCGCCCTGGGACTGCGGTACCTGCACCCGGGGGAAAGCGACTTTCTGGCGCCTGGATCACGTTGTAACCCGCGGGCACAATGCCCCAGCTGTCCAGCAAGATGGTCAGGTGGGTGTACATGCCGTGCAGTTCGTGGCCCAGGGCCACAGCACCCGTTTGCAACCAGCGTGCGCGCACAGCGGGGTCGACATGCAGCCCATTGAGCGCGTCCATCAGGGCCGCGACCACCGCTTCGGTGCGCAGCGGATTGGCTTCCGGGCGCACGCGTTGCAAGCCCTGGGCGCGGCTCATGCGGGCGTTCAGCGCCACCAGGGCTTCGTCGGCCGACATCTTGATGACCTGCTGCACCCGGGCAGAGTCCACCGTTTCCTGCAACTGCTCGTCACCCATGAGCTCCAGCTCGTCAAAGCTCATTGAGCGCGCGGTCCGCGCAGGCGCACTGGCCGCGCTGTGGGCAGCGTCAAGAGACGCGGCAAAGGCTTCAATAAACCGCACCGCGATCAGTTCGCGGTGACTTTCGAGCTGCACGCGGGCTTGCACCAGCAGCTGCTTTTCGTGCAGGTGGCTCACCGCCCCTTCACGCTGCTGCAGGGTTTCATGCAATTTTGACAACCAGCGCGGCACCCACTCGCGCATGTGCGCAAGGGCCTCTGTCAGACAGGCTTCAAAAGCCTGTGGGTTGCTGGGTTCCATGCCGCCAGATGTCTTTCTGCCCCGTGGGGAATAGGTGTCCGATGCAGGCCATTATGGCCAGACGGGACCACCCCAAAGGCATGGAATGGGCATGGAAATGCCCGCTATTTCAGGGCTTTTCAAGCAAGGCTTGCCAGCCTGCAGCACCCAGATCCCGCAGCGTCTGCAGGTTGCGCTCCACGATCTGCTCGGCGTCACCCGCATCAGACGCCACAGCGCGTTCCACGCTGTCTTCGCGCAGCAGGTGCAGCGTGGGGTAAGGCGCGCGGTTGGTGCAGTTGGTCACGTCGTCCGGCGTGGTGCCTTCAAACTGAAACTGCGGGTGGAAACTGGCCACCTGGATGATGCCGTCCAGCTCGTGCTCGGCCACCACGTCGTCCACCACGTTCTGGAAATCGTTGAACACCTCAAAGTCCGGGAACAGCGTGGGGTGGACCAGCAGCGTGGTGTCGATCTCATCGGCCGGCGTGGCCTGCAACAGGTCCAGCTCCCGGTCCAGCTCGTCCAGAAAAGCATCCAGGTGCCGCGCCGAACTCACCACGATGCGCACCTGGTTTTTCACATAAACCGATCGCGCAAAAGGACACAGGTTCAAGCCAATCACGGCCTTCTCGATCCAGTGGCGGGTGTCAGCCAGAACTTGCTCGTCGGTCATCAGAAATAGCGTCCATCGAAAGAAGGGGAGTCATACCAAGAATGCCGCGGGTCCGGCTCCGCCGGCCCGCAGGCATTGCCCCCCAGTGGGGGGTGACGCGCCGCAGGCGCGGCGCGGGGGGGCGCCATCACCCCAACGCTTTGTAGCGGAAGCGCTTGGGCTTGGCGCCCTCTTCGCCCAGGCGCTTCTTCTTGTCGGCTTCGTATTCCTGGTAGTTGCCGTTGAAGAACACCCACTGGCTGTCGCCTTCGGCGGCCAGGATGTGCGTGGCAATGCGGTCCAGGAACCAGCGGTCGTGGCTGATGACCAGCGCACAACCGGCGAATTCCAGCAGTGCGTCTTCCAGCGCACGCAGGGTTTCCACGTCGAGGTCGTTCGACGGTTCGTCCAGCAGCAGCACGTTGCCGCCTTCGGCCAGGGTCTTGGCCAGGTGCAGGCGCCCGCGCTCACCGCCCGAGAGGCTGCCCACGCGTTTTTGCTGGTCGCCGCCCGAGAAGTTGAAACGCCCGCAATACGCGCGGCTGGGCATCTGGAACTTGCCCACGGTGATCATGTCCAGACCGCCCGAGATGTCTTCCCACACGGTCTTTTCGTTCGCCAGGTCGTCACGGCTCTGGTCCACCACAGCCATTTTTACGGTCTGGCCGATCTTCACTTCGCCGCTATCGGGCTGCTCTTTGCCGCTGATCAGCTTGAACAGCGTGGACTTGCCAGCGCCGTTGGGGCCGATGATGCCGACGATGGCACCCGCCGGGATCTGGAAGCTCAGGTTGTCGATCAACAAACGGTCGCCAAAGCTCTTGGAAACGTTCTTGAACTCGAACACCTCGTTGCCCAGGCGCTCGGCCACGGGAATGAAGATTTCGTTGGTCTCGTTGCGCTTCTGGTAATCGACATCGCTCAGCTCTTCAAAGCGCGCCAGGCGGGCCTTGCTCTTGGCCTGGCGGCCCTTGGGGTTCTGGCGCACCCACTCCAGCTCCTTTTTCATGGCCTTGGTGCGCGCGTCTTCGGTGCGCTGCTCCTGCTCCAGGCGGGCTTCTTTCTGCTCCAGCCAGGTCGAGTAGTTGCCCTTGTAGGGAATGCCGTGGCCACGGTCGAGTTCCAGAATCCACTCCGCCGCGTTGTCCAGGAAGTAGCGGTCGTGGGTGATCGCGACCACAGTGCCCGGGAAACGCTTCAAGAACTGTTCCAGCCACTCCACCGATTCGGCATCCAAGTGGTTGGTGGGTTCGTCGAGCAGCAGCATGTCGGGCTTGGACAGCAGCATGCAGCACAGCGCCACGCGGCGCTTTTCACCACCGGAGAGCAAACCGACCTTGGCTTCCCAGGGCGGCAGGCGCAGTGCGTCGGCGGCAATTTCCAGTTGGTGCTCGCTGTCGGTGCCGGCGGTCGAAATGATCGCTTCGAGCTGGGCCTGTTCGGCGGCCAGGGCGTCAAAGTCGGCATCCTCTTCGGCGTAGGCCGCGTACACCTCGTCCAGGCGTTTTTGCGCAGCGCGCACGCCGCTCATGCTGGCCTCCACGGCTTCACGCACGGTTTGCTCGGGGTCCAGCTTGGGTTCCTGGGGCAGGTAGCCAATGCGGATGCCCGGCATGGGAATCGCTTCGCCTTCGATTTCCTTGTCGATACCGGCCATGATTTTCAGCAGCGTGGACTTGCCCGAACCGTTGGTGCCGAGCACGCCGATCTTGGCGCCGGGGAAGAAGGAGAGCGAGATGTCTTTGAGAATCTGGCGTTTGGGCGGCACGATTTTGCCGACCTTGTTCATGGAAAAGACGTATTGAGCCATTGCTGTGTTTGCCTGAGAAATGTGCGGCCCGAATGGGCGCTGAACCCAAGATTATCCCAGCATGCGACAATATGCGTTGTTGAGCACTTCAGTTGGCTCAACACCAGCCCTTTGCTGGGGTGCTTGCCAACCACTGGCTGCCACCAAACTCTTGAATCCATCTGCCCCAGACTGGCCAGGCGCTGCTCCTCACACGGAACCGGCAACTGGAGTGGCCGATGCCCCCAGCGCCCTGGACGGGCGCCTCATCAAGCAATGAACTTCGACGATCTGAATCTGGCTCCGGCCATTGTGCAAGCTGTGCGCGAGCACGGCTACGAAACCCCCACCCCCATCCAGGCCGAGGCGATTCCCGCCGTGTTGGCCGGGCGAGACCTGCTCGGTGGCGCCCAGACGGGCACCGGCAAAACCGCCGCCTTCACCTTGCCCATGTTGCACCGCCTACAAGCGGGCGAACGCGCCAAGAACCGCTTCGGCGGCGTGGCCATCCGGGCGCTGGTGCTCACCCCCACCCGCGAACTCGCGGCCCAGGTCGAAGAGTCGGCGCGCGTCTACGGCAAACACCTCTCGCTGACCTCCACCGTCATTTTTGGCGGCGTGGGCATGAACCCGCAAATCAACGCCATGAAGCGTGGTGTTGACATTTTGGTGGCCACACCCGGCCGCCTGCTCGACCTGCAGCAACAAGGTTTCCTGGACCTGTCTGGCGTTCAAATGCTGGTGCTGGACGAAGCCGACCGCATGCTCGACATGGGCTTCATCCACGACGTGAAGAAAATCCTGGCCCTGGTGCCGAAGGAAAAGCAGAGCCTGCTGTTCTCGGCCACCTTCAGCGACGAAATTCGCGACCTGGCCAACAACCTGCTCAAGGACCCGCTGAGCATCCAGGTGACCCCGCGCAACACCACGGTGCAGCGCATCACCCAGGTGATCCACCCGGTGGGCCGCGGCAAGAAAAAAGCCTTGCTGGTGCACATCATCAACGAGCACAACTGGAGCCAGGTACTGGTGTTCACCCGCACCAAATTTGGCGCCAACAACGTGGCCGAGTTCCTGACCAAAAACGGCATCCAGGCCATGGCGCTGCACGGCAACAAGAGCCAGGGTGCCCGCACCCAGGCGCTGGCCGGCTTCAAGAGCGGCGATATCCGCGCGTTGGTAGCGACCGACATCGCGGCGCGCGGCATCGACATCGACGAGCTGCCGCACGTCGTGAACTACGAAATCCCGAACGTCAGCGAAGACTATGTGCACCGCATCGGCCGCACGGGTCGCGCGGGCAAGAGCGGTGAAGCCGTCAACCTGGTGAGCCTGGACGAAGAAGGCTTCATGATGGACATCGAGCGCTTCACCAAGCAGCAGATTCCGGTGCAGATCTTCCCCGAATTCATGCCCGAGCCGGGTGAGAAGGCAGAGCCCATTGCCATGGGTCGCCAGACCATCTGGGGTGGCGCCGGCAAGCCGCCGAGCCGCGACGTGATGGCCGCGGCCGCCAAGGCCGCGCGCACGGAAATGCTGCAGCGCGTGCGTGAGAAAAAAGCAAGCGACGCACCGCAAGGCGCCCGCGGGAATGGTGGCGGCAATGGCGGTGGCCAGCGCCAGCGCCCTGCCGGCGACGGCGGCCAAGCCGAAGGCCAGCGCAGCGAAGCACGCCGCCCACAGGGTGGTGGCCAGCGCCCACAAGGCAACGGCGGCGGTGGCAACGGCCAACCACGCAGCGCCGCAGGCAACCGGGGCGGTGCACAAGGCCAGCGCCCACCGCGCCAGGCCCAGGGCGACCGCATGGACCGGGGTGACCGCCCCGACCGCGGCGACCGTGGCCCAGCCCGCGGTGAAGGCGGCGCCGAGCGCCAGCCCGGCCCCAACGCCCACCTGGGCAGCTTGCGTATCCGTGAGCCGCGTCCACGCGCAGCAGCCCCTGGCGGCCAGCCGGATCCCCTGCGCACCAGCATCGATTCGTTGGGCAGCCGGGGTGCGCGCAGCAACCGCTCGGGCCAAGGCCGTGGCGGCCCAGGCCGCAACAACGACGCACCGCGTGGCGGCCCCGCCGATCCACTGCGCACCAACTACGGCCGGATTCGGTAACTGGTTCCCCCCGCGCCGCCTGCGGCGTCACCTCCCGAGGGGGCAACACCTGCGGCAGGGCAGAGCCCGTTCCGCGGTGTTCTGGGTGGGGCACTGCGCTCCGCCCCTTGGGCTACATTGGGTCCATGAAAACCGACCCTTCTCTTGAGCCCGCAATTTCCAACAGCGCCCCGTCTGCCCTGGCTGCAAACGGGGCGTTGCCGCATCTGCCGCCACGCTTTGCCACCCTCACGGTCGCCACGGCGAATGTGTTGAACCTGGCGCAGCCGGGGCGGCATTTTTACGACGGGCAAGACCCTTACAGCCAGACCGAGTTTGAGCGCAAAGTCAGCTGGCTGGGCGAGCGCATCAAGGTGCTCAATGCCGACGTGCTGGCGGTGCAAGAGGTCTGGGACGAGGTAGCCCTGCGCGCCGCCATTGCGCGCAGCGGGCTTCAATACAACGCTGTGAGCGTGCCCGGCGCCGAAAACGGACCTGGCCAACATGGCGCCCAAGGCACGCCGCGTGTGGGCATCGTCACGCGGCTGAAGGTGGAGTCGGTCGAATCCCTGGTCGACTTTCCCGCCGCCGCTGTGGTGGATGTGCCGGGCCTGGGCGCGCACACGCGCTTTGAGCGCCCGCCCCTGCTGGCCACGCTGCGCATGAAACACGGCCAGCCGGTGGCCATCATCACCGCGCACCTCAAGTCCAAGCGGCCCAAGTTTTTGCAGGACGCCAGCGGCCAGCCGCTGGAGGACCCCGCGGACCCGGCTGTGCAGGCGGTGGCCTCGCTGCGTTCGCTCATCATGCGGGCCAGCGAAGCGCTGGCGCTGCGCCTGAAAGTGGTGGCACTGCTGCACCGCACGCGCCTGCCGTTGGTGCTGATGGGTGACTTGAACGACAGCCCGCACAGCGTCACCACGCAATTGATCGCGGCCACCTCGCAGACGGCCTACGACAAGGGCGCGCGCGACCACGCGCTCTACAGCGCATGGGACGTGCAAGGCGAGGCCGCGCTGCGCCGCGACGTGGCGTATTCCCACATCCACCAGGGCTACCCGGAAGTGCTGGATCAGGTGCTGGTGAGCGAAGAGTTTGTGGCGACCAGCCGTGCCGCTATTGGCGACGTGCGGCGCGTGGAAGTATTCAACGACCACCTGTTTGAAGGCCGAGACCGCAGCCGCAGCGACCACGGTTTTGTGCGCGCGCTGCTGCGCGTGCGCTTGCCCGAACCCACGGCGGGCTGATCAGCCCCGCACAAACAGCGTCACCAGCGGCTCACCGCCCACCTGGCGGCTCCAGTGGCCGTGCACGGCCGGGTCAAACGTGGCGCCTTCGGGCAAGGTGTCGGCGGAATAGAAGTGCGCCCCAGGGCCAAAGATGCGCGAACTGCCGTCTTGCAGCCCAATTTCCATCTGCCCTTGCAACACAAACAACCACTGCGGCGCGCCGGTGCAATGAAACTGGCTGCGAAAACCCACCGGGCTTTGCCGCAGCTGGTAGCCACCCGAAGGCATCAGCGGCGACAGCTGGGCCGCCGGCGTGCCTTCGCTCAAGGCCACGGTTTCGTCGCGAAACTTCGCGCGGCCATCGGTGTCGGTGTACAGCACCACTTTGTTGAAAACGCTCATGGCGGGCTCCTGAAGGGAATTCCCGGTTGTACCAGATGGCTGGCCCGCAACCCACCCGCGCGACCCCACAAACACCAACGGCCGGGTGACTTTTGGGTCAACCGGCCGTTGTGAGCGCCGACACCGTTGGCGGTGCGCGCGCTGCGGAGGTGCGAAACGTTCAGTTCATCGCTTTGGCAGGGTAACGGTTAGGGTACAGCTCATTGAGCTTCTGGCCCGACTCGCCACCGGCCACGATGTTGCCCGTGCGCTGCGCTTCACGCAGCTCGGCACGCACCTGCTCGCGGGTCTTGCCCTGGGCCGTGGCCGTGGCCGCTGGGTAGCGGTGTGGGTACAGCTCGTTGAGCTTCTGGCCGGTTTCGCCATCGGCCACGATGTCGCCCGTGCGCTGCGCTTCGCTCAACTCGGCACGCACCTGCTCGCGGGTCTTGCCCTGGGCCGTGGCCGTGGCGGGGTAGCGGTTGGGGTACAGCTCATTGAGTTTTTGGCCGGTTTCGCCATCGGCCACGATGTCACCGCTGCGCTGCGCCGCTTGCAGTTCGGCCTGCACGGTGGCGCGGGTCTTGCCCTGGGCCACGGCGGCGGCTGGGTAGCGGTGCGGGTAGAGCTCGTTGAGCTTCAGGCCAGTTTCGCCGTCGGACACGATGTCACCGGTGCGCTGGGCTTCACGCAGTTCGGCGCGCACCTGTTCGCGGGTTTTCGGGGCGTCGGTGTCGGCGGCCAGGGCTTGCCCGGCAGACAAGGCAGCAACAGCAAGCGTGATGGCGGTGAGATAAGAGCGGTTCATGGTGATTTCCTTGAAGTTGAACGAAAAAAGTAAATGCATCTGGATCGTGCCAAGACAGCGCCGTTGCGTCTTTTCAGTGCCGTTTCGCTTCATTGCACGGTGTTTCACTGTGTCTCGAACGGGCCACTGGGCCTGTCCGCGCATGGGTTTCTGCCTGGCATCGAAGCGTTAAACGGATGTTTTTCGCCGCGATGGGTGGACTTTAAAGTTTCTATTCAAGAAGAAAAACAGGCCGCAAGCCACTGGTGTGTTGCTGTTTCAGCAATAATTGAACCCTTGAAACCCGATAACCCAGACCTATGGACCGCCTGACTTCGATGCGTGTTTTCCAAAAGGTGATCGATGAAGGCGGCTTTGCCGCTGCCGGGCGCGCCCTGGACATCTCACCCGCCGTGGTCACCCGGCTGGTGGCCGACCTGGAGGACCACCTGGGCACCCGCCTGCTGCACCGCACCACGCGGCGCCTGTCGCTCACGGAGGCGGGGGCCGCCTACCTGGACCGGGTGCGCCAGATCCTGCAAGACGTGGACGAGGCCGACGCCCTGGTGAGCTCACAAACCACCGAACTGGCGGGCGTGCTGCGCATCCTGGCGCCGCCGGTGCTGGCCACCCATGTGCTGGCTCCGCTGGTGGCGGGTTTTCGCCAGGCCTACCCCAAAATCGTGCTGGATATCGAGGTGGCGACCTACCGCGAGCCGCCCATTGAAGACTTCGACCTCACCCTGATTGGCGCTGACGCATCGTTTGACGCCAACGTGATCGCGCGGCGCATCAACGTAACCGAAGCGATTTTGGTGGCAGCGCCGAGCTACCTGGCGCGCCAGCCAGCACCGCAGACGCCGAAAGACTTGCTGCACCATGCCTGCCTGCGGATCAAGCCCGAGGGCCTGGGCAAGCGGCCCTGGACCCTATTTCGCTCGGACCGCCCCGAAGACAAAGCCGAACTGGATGTGCAACCGGTGCTGTGGGCCAACCACACCGACACCTTGCTGGTGGCTACCCTGGGCGGAGCCGGCATTTCAGCCACGCCGGTCGAGCTGGCCGCGCCGCACCTGGCCAGCGGCGCCTTGGTGCGTGTGCTCAGCCCCTGGATTGCCGGGCGGTTCACGCTGTACGCCGCGCTGCCCAGCCGCAAGTTCATGCCGCAGCGAACCCGCGTTTTTCTGGACTATCTGGGCCTGGAAACGCAGCGCTCGGTGCTGCTCGCACTGGCCGCCTGCGAAGCCTGCTGACGCATCGGTCTGCCGCGCCGTCTCCAAGGCGCTCCGCCGCTCATGCCACGCAGGCGGGTTGCCAGCGCTCCAGCAGCGCCTTCAGGGCATCACCGCGCACCGGTCGGTTCAACGCACCCACCGACTGCAGGCCGTAGGCCTCGGCCAGCGTGGTGGCCATCTCCAGCACCCGGTGGTCGGTGCTGCTGACCATGGCCAGCGCACCTTCAAACTGCCGCCGCGCCAGTTCTTGCACCAGCTCAACACCGTCCATTTGCGGCATGTTCAGGTCGATCAGCAACAGCAGTGAACGGGTGCTGGCGCCGCTCAGGTGTTCCAGCAAGGCCGCGCCATTGGCGAAGGTTTGCACCGGCACACTGACCAGCCCTTGCAACAGATCTTGGAGCTGCGCGAGGTGCTGGCTGTCGTCGTCCACACACAAGATGCGGGGTTCGCCGGCGGTTCCGGTGTCGGCAGCATCGGCAAAATAGGGTTTCAGCACATCCATACCCGGGCGCAGCTGCCCGGCCAGCGCCGTGAGTTCCTTGGGTCGCCCGGTGCGCCAGGCCAGCTCCATGCGGTCAAACACATCGCCCAGGGCCACCGCCCCCACCGCCCGCGAAGACGATTTCAGCCGGTGCCCCACCAGGCCCGCCCCAGGCCAGTCTTGCCGCGACAGGGCGGCCTCCACTTCGGCGATTCCGGCTTCCAGGTTGGCCATGAACTGCAGTTGCAAGCTCTTGATGGTCTCGGCATCGTTGCCCACCAGGCGAGCCAGGGCACCACCGTCCACCCCGTCGCGCGGCGCGGGCGCAGGGGTTCGACACGCTACGGGTGGGCTGCTGCTCGAAGGCATCCAGTGCTCCAGCAGGGCCCGCAAATCGTTCAGCGCCACCGGCTTGCTGATGTACCCGTCCATACCCACGGCCAGACATCGCTCGGAATCGCTGCGGCTGGCGTTGGCCGTGAGCGCAATGATGGGCAGGCGGTGGTGGGGCAAGGGCCGCGGCACCTCTTCCTGGCGCAGCGCGATGGCCAAAGCGTAGCCGTCCAAGTTCGGCATGAACAGGTCGGTCAGCAACAGGCCATAGCGGTCCGGGCGCTCGCGCCAGCGCTGCAGCGCCGCCTCTCCATCGCCCACCGTTTCCGAGGCAAAGCCCAACACCTCCAGCTGCCGCTGGATCACTTTTTGGTTGACCTCGTTGTCGTCGGCCACCAGCACCAAACGCCCCTGAATGGCGGCCAGCTCCGGGTCCACAGGCGCCTGCTCAGGCAGGGCGCACAACTCCGCGGCAACGCCGGGCTCACACGAACCTTGCCGCGTCAGCAGCGCCACGGCATCTAGCAGCGTGCGCACATGCAGGCCGTCCATGTTCAGGTGAATTTTGTGGGCCAGCGGGCCCGGTGCCGCTGGCGGCGCACCGCGCTGCACCACCAACAGCGGGTGCTGCGCCAGTTGCTGCGCCCATGCGGCATCGCTGGCCACCAGGTTTTCGGCAACCAACACCACAGGGGACTCGGCAGGGCGCGGGGCGAGCAACCCCGGCGATGCCGTGCCGCCCCGCTCCACCAGGGCTCCGGCGGCGCTCAGGTAGCGGGTCCAGTCGCTGGCCAGCGCCTCATCGTCCAGCAGCAGGTACACGGTCACACCAGCCAGTTCGGGCATGGGCACCGCCGCAGGCGCATCAAAAACCGGGTGCAGCGGCAGATCGACCGTGAACACCGTGCCCTTGCCCGCCTCGCTCTGCAGCGCCATCGTGCCCCCCATGGCCTGCACCAGGCGCTGGCTGATCACCAGCCCCAGCCCCGTGCCCCCGTATTGCCGGTTGGTGGCCAGGTCGCCCTGCACAAAGGCATGAAACACGCGCTGCTGCACCTCGGCCGACATGCCAATGCCGTTGTCGGCCACCACCAGCCGCAGGCTGTTGGGCGCCGCCTGCGTCAGCCGCAGCGACACCCGCCCGGTGTGTTCCAGCCCCGCCGAAAACTTGATGCTGTTGCCCACCAGGTTGATGATGATCTGGCGCAGCCGGGCGCTGTCGCCCAGCACCTGGGGCGGCAGCTGCGGGTCGACAAAGGCGCGCAGCTGCACCTGGCGCACCGAGGCCATGGGCTGAAGGATGTCGCAGGCTTTTTCCACCACCTGCAGCAGCTCCATGGGCAGGGACTCCAGGGTCAGGCGCCCGGCCTCGATTTTGGAAAAATCGAGGATGTCTTCAATCAACCTAAGCAGCGCCTGGCCCGACTCCAGAATGGTCTCGGCCATGTCGTGCTGCTGGGGCGACAAGCGGGTCTGCAGCAGCACCTCGGACAACCCGATCACGCCGTTCATGGGCGTGCGGATCTCGTGACTCATGGCCGCCAGAAAGGCGCTCTTGGCGGCGCTGGCGTTTTCCGCCGACTGGCGGGCACGGTCCAGCTCGTGGGTGCGCTGGTCCACCAGATCGTCGAGCTGGGTGCGGTAGCGGTCAAGGTCTTCGCCCATGCGGCGTTTTTCGGTGATGTCCTCTTTGACCGCCAGGTAGTGGGTCACCGCGCCGTCGGGCGAGCGCACCGGCGAGATCACCGCGAACTCGATGTAGAGCGAGCCGTCTTTGCGCCGGTTGTTCAGAAAACCGCGCCACACCTTGCCGGCGGTCAGTGCGCCCCACAGCTTGCGGTAGCGCGAATTGGGCGTCAGCCCCGACTGCAGGATGCGCGAGTTTTGGCCGAGCAACTCCTCAAGGGCATAGCCCGACGACTGGATGGCGGCCCGGTTGACGTATTCGATGTTGGCGGCCAGGTCGGTGATGACGATGGCCTCTGAAGCCTGCTCGGCTGCCAGCGAGAGCTTGCGCAGCATGCTGACTTCGGCCCTGCGCTGGCTCACATCGCGCAGCACCAGAATCTGCCGGCCGTCGTCAAACGCGCGGGTCGTCACGTCAACGTAGCGCACCTGCCCATCGGGGCGCCGGTAAGGCCACTCCATGGCGCCAGACGCCTGCAAGTCGGCCAGCGCCGGGGCAGCATCGGCCAGCCCCCAGCGCAGCTCGGCCAACGGGCGGTGCATGAGCGCGGCGCGCGCAAACCCCAGCAGGCGTTCAGCTTCCGGGTTCACGTCCACCACGCGCTGCTGCGCGTCCACCATCAGCACGCCGTCAGGCAGCTGCATGAACAGCAGGTCGCGGTAGGTCTGGGCTTCGATCCGGTCGGTGATGTCCAGCATCACCCCTTGCACCACCGGTGCGGCGCCTTCAAAGGGGTGCAAGATGCAAACGGCGTCTTGAAAGTGGCGCCAGGCACCGGCTGCGTTGCGCAAGCGGTAAGTCAGCTCAAACGGCCTCCCTGCAGCCACCCCGCGAGCCAGCGCGTCCAACGTTCGGTCGCGGTCTTGCGGGTGCAGGGCCTGCACCCAGGCCTGCGGGTTCGCTTGCCATTCTTCGGGCGTAAAGCCCAGTTCCTGCACCCGCGGGCTCACATACAGGGTGGTGCTGGCGTCGTCCATGGCGGCGCGGTACACGATGCCGGGCGACTGCTCGGCCAGCTGGCGAAAAGCCTGCTCGCTTTCGCGCACACGGTCTTGCTCGCTGCGTCCAACCAACACGTTTTCGACCGCATGCGCCAGGTCCACCAGCAGCGCGCGTTCGTCGGCGCTCATGGTGCGGGCGTGTGCGTCCATCACGCACAGCGTGCCCACGCGGCGGCCGTCCACCTGCAGCGCCGTGGCAGCCAGAAAACGCACGTGCGGCTCAGACACCACCAACGGGCTGTCGGCCAGCAGAGGGTCCAGGGTGGCGTCAGACACCACCAGCACCCCTTGGCCCTGCAGCGCCCGCGCACAAAAGGACAGCTCGGCGCCCGACAAAGGCCACTCGGCGCCACACACGGTGTGCACCGTTTGGGTGTGGTCGTCACCCAGGCAAATCACCGCCATGGCGCAATGGCAGGCATGGGCGGCCACACGGGCAAGGTCGTTCAGGGCGCGATCGGACGCGGCATCCAGTCGGGCGCTGGAGCGCAATGGCTGCAGCCGAGACAGTTCGTCGGCTGGCAGAAAGGGAGATGGCATGAAAAAGTGGGCAGGCAAAAGCACAATGCACCCCAAACACGCGGGGGCGCGACGGGTGCGAATGAAGAAAGAAAAGCAGTCCCGGGACTTTGAAGGCTACCGGCCCACAGCGATGTAGGGAATTCTGGACAAACCGTGTGGCCCATACCACCCCACTGTGCGTTTATTCACGCCACCAAGCAATCTACAGGGCGTCACACCTCATCGGCACTGATGAGACCCTCGCGAATCGCGAGGCGAACCAGCGCCGGCACGTCGGCCACATCCAGTTTCGCCATCAGCCGGCTGCGGTAAGAGTCGACCGTTTTGGACGACAAGTGCAACAGCTCACCGATGGCTGCGCTGGAGCGCCCCCGCACCACCAGCGTGATGATCTGGCGCTCGCGGGCCGAGAGCTGCGCCAGACCCCCGGTGGTCTCGGCCTGCAGGCGGCCCAGCGTGGCCAGCGCCTGCACCCCGGGGCCCAGGTAGCTGGCAGCACGGGCGGCGCCAGCCACCGCGGCCAACACCTCGGCCGCCGGAGACCCTTTGAGCACATAACCCACCGCACCCAGCCGCAAGGCCTCGGCCACATGCAGCGGCTGGCTGGACATGGTCAGCACAATGGTGCGCACCGCGCTGTGGCGCTTGTCCAGCTGCTCCAGCAACTCCAGGCCCGACCGCTCGCCCAGGTGCAGGTCCAGCAGCAACACACTGGGCGCCAGGCGCTGGATGTCGGCCAGCGCGGTGGTGATGTCGTCCGACTCACCCACCACTCGGTGCCCCCCATGCTCCAGCACCACGCGCAGACCATCGCGCATGAGCGCGTGGTCGTCCACGATGTAGATGTCGCTCATGGCTCCACCAGCTCCAGCGTCAACGCCACTACGGTGCCGCCTTGCGCACCGCGCTCGACCACCAGGCGCCCGCCAATGGCCGCAGCCCGCTCCCGCATCCCCACCATACCCAGGTGCCCCGGGCGCCCTTGCAGGTTGGCGGGCTCCAGGCCCACACCGTCGTCTTCAATGCGCAGGCTCAGGTGGCCCGGGTCACCGTCCAGCGCCACCCGGATGCAGGTGCCCTGGGCATGGCGCAGCGCGTTGCCAATGGCCTCGCGGGCAATCATGAAACTGGCGTATTCCACGGCATCGGGCCAACGCAGGCCGCGCACCGCAGGCCCCAGCTCCAGCGCCACCCGCAAGCCCAGGTCTTGCGCGGGTGACAGGCGCAGTTCGTTGTCCAGCGCAGCGGCCAGGCCCTGGTCCTCCAGCAGCGGGGGCCGCATGTCACGCAGCACATGGCGCACCTCGGCAATGGCGCCGTCCAGCAAGGCCGACACCTGGCTCAAGGGATGGCGGGTCGGCAGGGCGCTGTCAACCACCGCGGCCTGCGCCATCGCCACGTCGAGGTACAGCCGGGCACTGCCCAGTTGCTGGCCCAGTTGGTCGTGCAGCGCCTGGCCAATGCGCCGTGCGGTCTCGCGTTCCTGGGCCATCAGCTGCATCGACAGCTTGGACAAGGCGTTTTGCGACTGCAACAACGCCTGCTCGGACCGTTTGCGCTCCGAGATGTCGGTGATGTAGACCGACACACCCTCATCAGACGGGAACAAGCGCACCTCCAGCCACAAGCCCCAAGGCGGGTACCAGTCTTCAGCCACCGTGAGCTGCCCGGTTTCCAGGGCGCTCCAGTAGGCGGCCTCAAAAGCGGTGCCCACCGCTTCGGGAAACACGTCCCACACCACCTGGCCCAGCATCTCGCCGGGCGACACACGCCCCGCCAGCAGCGCCACCTTGTTGTTGACATACACCAGGCGCTGGTCGGTGTCGGTGGACATGAACGCGTCGGTGATGCGGCTGAGCACAGCCTGAAGCCGCTGGTGCGCGGCATCGCGTTCGCGCGCCACCCGGTTGCGTTCCATCACATCCTGCGCCAGCACCAGGCGCGCCGGGCGGCCCTCAAAATCAATCTCGCTGGTCAGTATTTCAACCTCCAGCAAACCGCCGTCTTTGGTGCGATGGGTCCACACGCCCACGTTGAAAATTTCACGCGGGCGGGACTGTTCAATGCCAGCCAACAGCTGTCGCAAGGCGGGCACGCTGTCCGGCGGCCGGATGTTCTCTATCGTCATGCCCAAAAACTCGGACCGTTCATAACCATAGCGCGCCATGGCAGCCTCGTTCACCGCCAAAAAACGCAGGCTGGCCCGATCAAACACCCACATGGGGTGCGGGTTGGCCTCAAAAAGCAGCCGGTACCCGCGTTCGCTGTTTTCCAGCTGGCGCTGCGCAGCCACCGTGGCGGTGATGTCGCGCGTGAGGCCAAACAGGCCCGTGACGCCGTTTGCACCGTGCAATGGGCCTTTGGTAGACAGACAAATGCGTTGACCTTGCCGGGTGTCCAGCACCTCCTGAAAGGTCTGCGTGCTGTCCTGCGCCATCACCCGGCGGTCGTTGGCCTGTATGGCCTGCACCTGCTCTGGCGGAAACAAGGCGCGGTCGTCGCGCCCCAGCACGCTGTCGGCCGCCTGCCCGGTCCAGCGCGCGGCCTCGCGGTTGAACAACAGGTAGCGCCCTTCCAGGTCTTTGGCAAAAATCGCCTCGCCCGAACCGTCGGCCACGGCGCTGAGCAGCGCTGCTGTATGAGCCTCGCGCCGCAGCGCGGCGGTTTCCAGGGCCGCGGCACGCTGCATCTGGCTGTGCAGGCGCCGCAGCAACACATACAAAAACGCCGTGGTGACGCCCACAAAAAGCCAGCCCTTCCAAGTCTGAGCCCAAAGATGCCAGCTGTGGTCATGAAACAGCAGGTCCACCGCCCGGTCTGACAGCCAGATCCAGAGAAACGCCGCCAGGGCGTAAGCCACGACCACACGGCGAAAGGGACGGAAGGAAGGGGTGCTCATGGGCTGGGAATGCGTCGGTAGGGTGGGCCGTTCGTTGATTGTGCAGGCAGGAAAAACGGGGGCAACCACCACCGGGCAGCCCGGCAACCCATTTTCAAGTCATTCGGCAGACAGGGTGCGCTCTGGATCGTTACAAATGCACAGCAAAAAGGGGATATTTCCCGGCTATGGGAAAAGGTGATGCCATCAGAATGGCTGCAGTCGCACCCGCGCGCTGCACCACCGTCATGCCAGGAGTTGAACCGTGAAAGGTGTCGTATTCACCGAATTTTTGGACATGGTCGAAGACCGCTTCTCGGCAGAGATGGTGGACCACATCATTGTCGACTCGGACTTGCCGTCAGGTGGCGCCTACACCGCCATCGGCACTTACCCCCACAGCGAAATGGTGTCCATGGTGGTGGCCCTGTCGCAGCGCTCCGGCGTGGCCGTGCGCGATTTGTTGCTCACATTCGGCCAACACCTGTTTAGCCGGTTTGCGCGCGGCTATCCGGGATTTTTCACCCACCAGACCAACGCTTTTGACTTTCTCGCAGGCATTGAGGATGTGATCCATGCCGAAGTGCGCAAGCTCTACCCCGACGCTCAGTTGCCCCGCTTCACGGTAGAGGAGCACACCCCCCAACGCCTTATTTTGGTGTACGACTCGCCGCGCCATTTTGAAGACCTGGCAGAGGGGCTCATGCAAGGCTGCATGGCCCATTTTGGCGAACGCGCCGACCTGTCACGCAGCGCCTTGCAAGAAAACGGTGTGCAGCGCGAGCGCTTTGTGCTCACCCGCACCACCTGACACGCCCATGACCGACGAAAGCGAAAGGCTCACCCGCGCCCTGGCACGCGAACGCACCGCCCGCAAAGAGGCTGAGCGTCTGCTTGAAGAAAAAAGCCTGGCGCTTTACCACACCAACCAGTCCTTGCAGCAACTGGCCGCGGGCCTGGAGCAGCAGGTGGCCGAACGCACCGCCGAGCTGCAAGGGGCGCTGGAGCGCGCCGAAGCTTCAGCCCGATCCAAAAGCGATTTTCTGGCCATGATGAGCCACGAGATTCGCACGCCCATGAACGGCATTCTGGGCATGTCGCAGCTGCTGGAAATGACCCAGCTCGACACCGAGCAGCGCGCCTACCTGAGCACCGTGCGCAGCAGCGGGGACGCCTTGCTGGCGCTCATCAACGACATTCTGGATTTTTCCAAGATCGATGCGGGCAAGCTGGAACTGGAGTCCAAAAGCTTTGACCTGCAACGCGCGCTGGACAACACCCTGGCCCCGTTTCGCCCCCAGATCAGCGACAAAGGGCTGACGCTGCACACCACGTTTGACCCCGCGCTGCCCGCCACCGTCATGGGTGACCGCAACCGGCTGCGTCAAATTGTGTCCAACCTGCTGTCCAACGCGATCAAGTTCACCAGCCAGGGGGCCGTGCACGTGGCGGTGAAACTGCTGCAAACCCATGCCGACGGTGTGCGCCTGGGTTTTTCGGTGCGAGACAGTGGCATCGGCATACCGGCCGACCGCATGGACCGCCTGTTTCAGGCGTTTTCGCAGGTGGACTCGTCCACCACGCGGCGTTTTGGCGGCACCGGCCTGGGGCTGGTGATCTGCGCGCGGCTGTGCGAAGCCATGGGCGGCAGCATCAGCGTGCACAGCCGCGCGGGCGAGGGCTCCACCTTTGAGTTTTCTGTGTTTCTGGGCCACGGCGCCCGGGCGCTGGACACCGCGCCGTCGCCCCTGCTGCCCATGGAGGCGAGCAACGCCCAACACCGGGTGCTGGTCGTGGACGACGATTTCATCAACCGCACGCTGGCGGTGGCCATGCTGGGCAAACTGGGCTTGGTGGCCGATGCCGCCAAAGACGGCCACGAGTCGGTGGCGATGGTGTCGGCCAACGACTACAGCATTGTCCTGATGGACATGCAGATGCCGGGTATGGACGGCGTAGAAGCCACCCAAGCCATTCGCTTGCTGGCCCTGCCGCGCCAGCCCTACATCATTGCACTCACGGCCAACGCGTTTGAGAGCGACCGCGAGCGCTGCCTGCAAGCGGGGATGGACGACTTTTTGAGCAAACCCTTTCGCCTCAACGCGTTGCGCGAAAAACTGGTGACCCTGCGGCTCCCGGCCTGACCTGAAGTGACACGGCGGCCCGCCTGGTTTTCAGAATGCCTTCAAAATAGCGCCATGAGATTCCTACACACCATGCTGCGCGTGGGCAACCTGCAGCGCTCCATCGACTTCTACACCCAGGTCCTGGGCATGCAATTGCTGCGCACCTCTGAAAACCCGGAGTACAAATACTCGCTGGCATTTCTGGGCTTCGACGGCGGCAACCCCGGCCAGGCCGAGATTGAACTGACCTACAACTGGGGCACCGAAAGCTACGACATGGGCACCGCCTACGGCCACATTGCGCTGGGCGTGCCCGACGCCTACGCCGCCTGCGAAAAGATCAAGGCGGCGGGCGGCAACGTGACCCGTGACGCGGGTCCGGTGAAAGGTGGCAGCACCGTGATCGCGTTTGTGACCGACCCGGACGGCTACAAGATCGAACTGATTCAGCGGGCCGATACCCAGACCGGCCAAGGCCTGCGCTGAACACCCACCGAAACCCATTCATTCCCCATAAAAAACCCGGCAACGCCGGGTTTTTTGTTCGGGAAACCGTGCCAGTTACTCGGCAACCATCACTTCGACGCGACGCGCTTCGGCGTTGCTGCCCACGCTGTCCAGCATTTGCTCGGGCTTCTTGAGCTCCAGGCTGCTTTCGGCCACACCGGCACCCACCAGCGCGTCACGCACCGAGAAAGCGCGTTGTTTGGCCAGCTCGGCGTTCATGGCGGGGTCGCCCGTGGCGTCGTGAAAGCCCGACAGCACCAGCCGCTTGCCCGCCTTGGCCGCGGCAATGGCATCGCTCAGCGCGTCCAGAGCGCCGGTCGCGAGTTCGGCTTTGCCCGAGGCAAAGTAGAACTTGACCACACCGTTGTCCACCACCACGCTGGCGTCGTCAGCCGCGGGGGCCGGGGCCGCCACAACAGCCTCCACCGCTGGCGCAGTGGCGGCTGCTGCGGGCTCAGCACCGCTGCGGGCTTTGTGAATACCAATGCCGAGCGCCAGGCCAACCGCCAGCAAAATCGTGGCAACCAACACCACCGCTACTACGCGAACATCCTGGTCGTTATCTTGGGAAGACATGGGAAACACTCCGTGAAGAATAATAAAGAGAAGAAAACCGAAATGGATTTGAAGCCCGCCAGCCAACGGAATACACGTTAATCCAAACGACTGACAAGAACAGCCCGCGATTGTAAATGGCCTACCCTGACACCCGTCTTGCCCGCACACGGCCCACCACGCGGCCACCAGCCACCTGGGACCCTGCCCAGCGTGATGGCGCCCAGATGATGGCCACCACCCTGGCGCAGTGGCGTGCCCAAGGACCCCAACCCGATCTGTGGGTGTTTGCCTACGCCTCGCTGGTGTGGCGGCCCGAGTTTGAAGCCGCCGAACAGCGGCTCGCTCGCGTTCATGGCCACCACCGCAGCCTGCAAATGTGGAGCCGCATCAACCGCGGCACGCCAGAGCGCCCGGGTTTGGTGTTTGCCTTGGTGTCGGGCGGCAGCTGCACCGGGCTGGCACTGCGCGTGCCCCACCACCAGGTCGAAGCCATGATGCCCACCCTGTGGGCGCGTGAAATGCCCAACCCGGTGTACGACCCCAAATGGTTGTCCTGCCAAACGGCCCAGGGCACGGTGCAAGCGCTGGCGTTCACGCTGTCGCGCCGCAGCCCGAGCTACACCGGCACGCTGGACGCCGCGCAATACCGCGACATTTTCAAACACGCCGTGGGGCGCTATGGCAGCACGGTGGACTATGCGCGCCAAACGCTGGATGGGCTGCAACGGCACGGCATTCAAGACCCTGCGCTACGCGCCTTGCTGCAACTGGCCGATTGACCCAGCACAAGACAGCGCTCGAAGCGCACTTCTATACTGACTGCATGAACATTGCAGACCTCCGCAAAAGCTACGAAAAAGCCGAACTCAGTGAGTCGGCCTCGCACACCGACCCGCTGCAACAGTTTGCGAAATGGCTGCAAGAAGCCATCAGCAGCGAAGTGCCCGAACCCAACGCCATGACCGTGGCCACCGTGGGCTCCGACCTGCGCCCCAGCACCCGCGTGGTGCTGATCAAAGGTTACGACGAACGCGGCATCGTCTGGTACACCAACTACGCCAGCCGCAAAGGCCAGCAACTGGCCGGCAACCCCTATGCGGCGTTGCAATTCCATTGGGTGGAGCTGGAGCGGGTGGTGCGCATTGAAGGCACGGTTGAAAAAGTGAGCGACGAAGAAAGCGACGAATACTTTCACAGCCGCCCCCTGGACAGCCGCATCGGCGCCTGGGCCAGCCCGCAAAGCGAAGTGATTTCTGGCCGCACCGTGCTGGTGGCCAACGCCGCCCGCTACGGCGCGCAGTTCATGCTGCAGCCGCCACGCCCACCCCACTGGGGCGGCTACCGGCTCAAGCCCGAGCAGTGGGAATTTTGGCAAGGCCGCAAAAGCCGCCTGCACGACCGGCTGCGCTACACCGCCCAGACCGACGGTGGCTGGCTGCGCGAACGCCTAGCGCCCTGAACACAGCAAAAAAACGTCAGGCCAGCAGTTCGATGGTCTGATCAGCAACTGCTTGCAGCTGCGCTGCGCTCACAAACTGCGGCGCAATTTCAGCCAGCGGCACCAGCACAAACGCCCGCTCCAACATGCGGGGGTGTGGCACGGTCAGTGCGCTTGAATCGACGCGCGCAAGGCCATAAAGCAGCAAGTCCAGGTCCAGCGTCCGCGGTGCGTTGCGGTAGGGGCGCTCGCGGCCTGCACCGTTTTCAATCGCCTGCAGCGCGGCCAGCAAGCCCGGTGCGCTGAGCGTGGTCGCAACTTCGGCCACCGCGTTGATGTAATCGGGGCCTGTGGAATCGACCGGCGCTGTGCGGTACAGGCTGGAGCTGCGCACCCGCTGCACACCCGGCACCTGGCCCAGCGCCACCAGCGCAGCGCGCACGGTGTGCGCGGCATCGCCCAGGTTGGCGCCCAACGCAACAAAGGCCGTGACAGCGTCACGGCCTTCGGTCTGGGCATTGGCTGCGCGGTGCACCGCCAGGCTCAATCTGCGGTCGGGCTTTCGCTGCCCTGTCCGCCTTCGCCGTTGGGCTTGCGGCGGCGCCGACGGCGCTTTTTGGCCGGGGCAGACTCGCTTTCGCTGTCGGATGAAAACGCACTGCCAAAACCCACACTGGCCGGTGCTCTGTCGGCGTCTTGAGCGCCCTTACGGTCATCGCCGTCTTGGGCTGGCGCGCGAAAGCGGGGATCAGGTGCCAACGCGTCCGCAGGCTCAGCGGCGGGCGATACCCCGCTGGCTTGGGCGGGATGATCGGCATCGGTGCGCTTCACGCGGCGGGCCTTGCCCGGCCCCGGTTTGGCCAGGCTTTCGCGGCGCTGGGCATCCACCATGTCTTCACGCACTTCGTCAGAAGCATGCTGGAAGGTTTCCCACCAGTGAGCCAGTTCTTCTTCCACTTCGCCCACCTGGGCGCGCAGGCGCAAAAAGTCAAAACCAGCGCGGAAACGCGCCTGGTCGACCAGGCTGAACGGCGAGGTGCCCACGCGCTTGTCAAACCGCGGCTGCATCATCCAGATTTCGCGCATGTCCGCGCCGAGCTTGCCGCGGCCCGACACGTCGCCAATGCGGGCGTCAAACGCTTCGTCCACCGCTTCTTGCAGCGCGGCAAACGGCGGCGGCGGACGCTGGCCTGGGCGCGCATTCAGGCGCTGGCTCCAGCCCTTGCGCACGTCGGCCCACAGCGCGCAGGCCAGCAAGAAGCTGGGCGCCACAGGCTTGTTTTCGCCCACGCGGCGGTCGGTGTCTTGCAGCGCAAGCTTCACAAACGGGTCTTCGGCGCGCTGCACCACCACGTCGAGCAGTGGGTAAATGCCGGTGTTCAACCCCACCGCTTTCAGCTGGTCCACGCTGGCCAGCGCGTGGCCGGTTTGCAGCAGCTTGAGCATTTCGTCAAACAGGCGGCTCTGCGGCACATCGGCCAGCAGGTTGCGCGACGAGGCCAGTGGCTCCAGCGTCTTGGCGTCAAACTTGAAGCCCAGGCCACTGAGCTTGGCGGCAAAGCGCACGGCGCGGATGATGCGCACCGGGTCTTCGCGGTAGCGCGTGGCGGCGTCGCCAATCATGCGCAGGGTAAGCTTCTTGGCGTCGCGAATGCCGTTGTGAAAATCAACCACAACCTGCGATTCCGGGTCGTAGTACATGGCGTTGATGGAGAAGTCGCGCCGCGCGGCGTCGTGCTCGATCGGGCCCCACACGTTGTCGCGCAGCACGCGGCCGCTGGCGTCTACCGCATGCGTCATGCCGGCCAGTGCGCCCTTGGACGTGCGCTCGTTGCCCGCCACCTGCTCGGCGTCGGCGCTGTCGAGGTAGGCGCGGAAGGTCGAGACTTCGATCATTTCGTGCTCACGGCCGCGGCCATAGACCACGTGCACGATGCGAAAGCGCCGCCCGATGATGAAGGCGCGGCGGAACAGGCCTTTGACCTGCTCGGGGGTGGCGCTGGTGGCCACGTCAAAGTCTTTGGGCCGCAGGCCCAGCAACAGGTCGCGCACGGCGCCGCCCACAATGTAGGCCTCAAAACCGGCTTGCTTGAGGGTGTGCACCACGTCGAGCGCACGCTGGTCCACCAGGCTGCGGTCGATGCCGTGGACCGACACGGGCACGTCTTCGCGCTTGCCAAATGGGCTGGCCTTGCGGCTGGAGGCGCTGGATTTGCCCAGCAGCTTGTCGATGAATTTTTTGATCATTCGAATAGATTCAATATGCGCCAGCCCCGCTCGGTAGCAATGGCCTGGAGCCGGGCGTCCGGGTTGGTGGCCACGGGCTCGTGCACTTTTTCCAGCAGCGGCAGGTCGTTGATGGAGTCGCTGTAGAAGGTGCTGTGCTCAACGCTGGACCAATTCAGTCCACGCGCGGACAGCCATTGTTCCACACGCGCGACTTTGCCCTCGCGAAACGACGGTGTGCCGCGAATGGCGCCGGTGGGATTGCCCTGGGCATCGTGCTCCAGATCTATCGCAATCAGCTCGTCCACGCCAAAGGCTTTGGCGATGGGGCGGGTCACAAATTCGTTGGTAGCGGTGACGATGACGACCTCGTCACCCGCCGCCTGATGCGCACGCACCAGGTCCAGCGCCGGCTCGCGCAGCGCGGGCAAGATGACGTCTTGCATGAAACGGTGGTGGGCTTCCTCGGCTCGCTGGCGGCCGTGCTCGCGGACCGCGCCGGTGGCAAAGCGCACGTATTCGGCGATATCGAGCGTGCCGGCTTTGTAGTGGGCGTAAAAAGTGTCGTTGGCGCGGGTGAAGCTGTCGGCATCGCGCCAGCCCAGACCCACCGTGAACTGGCCCCAGGCGTAGTCGGAATCCAGCGGAATCAGCGTGTGGTCCAGGTCAAACAGGGCCAGTCGAACGCGCTGGGCGGCAAGGGGGGTGGCAGTCAAGACTTGGGTCGGTCGGTTCATTCGTTTTCGAGCATCGATTTGATCAGCGGTATGGTGATGGCCCGCTGGGTGCGCAAGGCGTAGGCGTCGAGCTGGTCCAGCAACAGCATGAGGCTGGAAAGGTCTCGGGAAAAACGGGTGAGCATGAAGTCCATCACCTCGTCGCCCAGAAACACACCACGTTCGTCGGCAGCCCGGCGCAACACCGATCGCCGCTCGGCCTCACCCAGGGCGTGCAGTTGAAACACATGGCCCCAGCCCAGGCGGGTGCGCAGGTCTTCGCGCAGTTGCAGGTCGGCAGGCGGCCGGTCGGCTGTGGCCAACACCCAGCGGGCGGGGCCGTGGGCCGGGTTCTGTGCATTGATAAACCAGTTGAAGGCCGCGGCCTGCTGCTCGGCGGTGTAGAGGTGGCAGTCGTCCAGCAGGACCGCGTCCCAGTGGTCGTCGTATTCGCCAGGGTGCAGGCGTGTGGCGTCGATCCAGCCCACGCGGCTGCCATGCTCGCGCAGGGCTTCACGCACCGCGCTCAGCAGGTGCGTTTTGCCGCTGCCGCCCTCACCCCACAGAAAGGTGGGCACGGGGGAGCGCAGCGGGTTGTCGGTCCACAGGCGCAGGTGCTCCAGCGCAGCTTCGTTGCCCGCCACGGCAAAGTTGGCCAGGGTAGGCACCGGTGCGAGACCAATGTCCAGCGCCATTTGTTTCATGGGAACGGATGCGGTGCTCAAACGTCAGCCTTCGAAGATGCGGTGGCAGGCGGCGACTGGTCCAGATACAGCTTGCTGGCCATATAGCCGTGTTTGGCGCGCCGCATGGCCACCAGCAGCACGGCGCTGGCGGGCAGCGCAATGAGTACGCCCACGAAACCAAACAGATGGCCAAATGCGAGCAACGCAAAGATGACGGCGATGGGGTGCAGCCCAATGCGCTCGCCCAGCAGGCGCGGCGTGAGGTACATGCTTTCGATGACCTGCCCCACCAGGTACACAGCGCCCACCAGCGCCACACCCAACAGGCTTTGAAATTGCAACAAAGCCGCCAGCAGCGCCAGCACCAGCCCCAGACCAAAACCGAGGTAAGGCACAAACACCGCCAAGCCGGTGAACACCCCAATGGGCAGCGCCAGCTTGAGGCCTACCAGGGCCAAGCCCACGGTGTAGAGCACCGCCAGCACCCCCATGACGAGCAACTGACCCCGCAAGTATTGGCCGAGCACGCCGTCGGTTTCATCCAGAAAACTTTGCACACCCATGCGCCAGCGAGGGGGAATAAGCGTCTTGGCGCGCTCCACCAGGTTGATCCAGTCCAGCAGGAGGTAATAGGCCACGATGGGCATGAGGAACAAATTGCCAAACACCGCTGCGAGCGCACTGCCACCAATGCGCAGGGACGACAGCAAGCCTTCGACGAGTTCGCTTTCGTGGCCGGTGATGAGTTTGCCAAGCCATTCGCGCACCAGGCTCACGTCCACCTGGAGGTCAATGCCGAAGCGGGCGGCCACCGGCAGCAGGGCGGTGTTCAGCCCCTCCAGCAAGGCCGGCACTTGCTCCCGCAGCAGCGGCACTTGCTTGGTGATCACGGGCACGATCAGCAACAGCACCGCCAGGAGCACCAGCATCAGCGCTGCAATGGCCAGACCGGCGCCAAGCCAGCGCGGCACACGCTTGGCGTGCAGCCGCTCCACCAAGGGGTGCAGCGCATAGGCCAGCACACCCGCCAGCAGAAAGGGCATCAGCACCGGCGCCAGCAGCGACAGCAGCAGCCAACTCACGACGGCGATCGCGGCCCAGAGTGCGGCACGGATCTGGTTGGGGGTCAATGACATGGGTCGGTGCGTCGGGGTTGAACGGGTCGCGGGGGCAAACCCTTAAAATCTGGGGCAAATTCTATCGGGCCGCATTCAGGGTACCCGAAAGTCTTGCCCATTCTGTCCCAACGACCCGCCCGGCTCTCCCGCCGTGCCCTGCCCTTCATGACCCAAAGCACCACCCCCCTTTCATACAAAGACGCCGGCGTTGACATTGTTGCTGGCGACGCGCTCGTCGAACGCATCAAGCCGCTGGCCAAAAAGACCATGCGCGAAGGCGTGCTGGCCGGCATCGGCGGCTTTGGCGCGCTGTTTGAAGTGCCCAAGCGTTACAAGGAACCTGTGCTGGTGAGCGGCACCGACGGCGTGGGCACCAAGCTCAAGCTGGCCTTTGAATGGAACATGCACGATACCGTGGGCGTTGACCTGGTGGGCATGAGCGTGAACGACGTGCTGGTGCAGGGCGCCGAACCCTTGTTTTTCCTGGACTACTTCGCCTGCGGCAAGCTGGACGTGGACACCGCTGCCGCCGTGGTGGGTGGCATTGCCCAAGGCTGCGAACTGTCCGGTTGCGCCCTGATTGGCGGTGAAACCGCTGAAATGCCCGGCATGTACCCCGCTGGCGAATACGACCTGGCCGGTTTTTGCGTCGGTGCGGTCGAAAAAAGCAAGATTCTGACCGGTCAAAACGTGGTCGCTGGCGACGTGGTGCTGGGTCTGGCCTCGCACGGCGTACATTCCAACGGCTTCTCGCTGGTGCGCAAATGCATCGAACGCGCCGGCGCCAACCTGCCAGAAACGCTGGACGGGCAGCCGTTCAAGCAGGCCATCATGGCGCCCACCCGCCTGTATGTGAAGAACGTGCTGGCCACCCTGGCCAAGCACCCCGTGAAGGCGCTGGCCCACATCACGGGTGGCGGCTTGCTGGAAAACATCCCGCGCGTGCTGCCCGAAGGCACCGCCGCCCACCTGACCAAGGGCAGCTGGCCCCAGACCGAGCTGTTCGCCTGGCTGCAAGCCACGGCCGGTATTGATGATGTGGAGATGAACCGCACCTTCAACAACGGCATTGGCATGGTGGTGGTGATCGCCGCCGAGGAAGCGGCCGCCTGCGCCGCCACGCTGCGCGAGCTGGGTGAAACGGTTTACGAGATCGGGGCCATCGGCGCGCGCGGCGACGGCGCGGCCGTCACGGTGGTCTGACGCCAGCGCAGCTGGTTAGACCAGTTGCTCTGACATCAGCACCCGCACGCCGGGTGTGCCTGCCAGCGCCGCCTGCAGCAGGTAGTGGGCAATACGAGCTGCCGGCACCACGCGGTAACGCCTGGGCAGCAAGGGCTGCAGCAGCGTTGACAGCCGCACCGCCAGCTGCTCGGCGGGGCGGTCTTGCTGGCGCTTGCCACCGATCAGGCCTGGCCGCACACACGTGAGTGACGGGTAGCCCAGCGCTTGTAAATCCCGCTCCAGTTCGCCCTTGGTGCGCGAATAAAACACACGCGATGTCGGGTAAGCCCCCAGGGCTGAATTGAGCGCGTAGGCCTTTGCGCCATGGCACTGAGCCAGACGCGCCACCTGCAGCGGGTAATCGTGGTCCACACGGTAAAACGCAGCCTGTGAGCCTGCCGCCTTGATGGTCGTGCCGAGTGTGCAGATCACCGCCTCCACCGCCCACCAATCGGCGTCCTCCGGCAAGTGGTCAAAGTCCACCAGCGGGTTGAGCAGCTTGGGGTGTGGCGCCAGCGCGCGGCGCGTGGGCGCCACCACCTGGTGCACCCGCGCGTCTGCCAGCGCCTGCTGCAGCACGCAATGCCCCACCAGACCCGTGGCGCCCACCAGCATCAAACGTGACATAACGTGCTTCCTTGTGCAAAACGCCCATTGTGGTGCCGGCAAAAAAATCGGCAGCGGTCACCGGCGCTGGGCGTCGATCTTGTCCAGCAATGCGCGGTACCCCGGCAAACGGGGACCGCCCAGCGCCACGGCCTTCGAGGCCGCCTGGTGTGCCGCGCCCAGCTGTCCCAACTCCAGGCGCACCTGCGCCAGGTTGTTCCACGCGTCGGCGAAGTCTGGGTGAGCCTGGGTGGTGGACTCAAACGCGCGCGCGGCGTCTTCGCGGCGGCCCAGCGCGTAAGCGGTGTTGCCCAGGCCCAAGAGGCTGATGCGGTGCCCAGGCCAGGCAACCAGCGCCGTGGCGTAAGCGGTTTCGGCGGCTTGCGCGTCCACCCGCTCCAGCGGCGCCACGGCACTGGCCCAGGCGTCGGGTTGTGCGGTGGCCGGCAATTGGGTGGGTGGGCTGACCCGGAAAGCCCAGTGGTCCGACCGCGCCCAGGTGTGCTCGAAGGTCGACAAGGGCATGGCCATGCGGGCCGTGGTCCCCGAATGCAGCAAGATCTCGCGGCGATCGCGGTCAAAGCCCACCACCACCGCGTAATGCCACATGGGCGAGATAGGCAGCGACAGGTTTTGCAGCACCAGCACCGGATGGCCACCGGCCACTTCGGTCAGCACAGCCTGCAAGCTGGGCGCCAGCGGGTAGGCCACCAAGCCCTGGCGGCGCGCAGCCGCCAGCATTTCCAGCTGCAAGGCACCCTGGCGCCCAGGCAGGTAAACCTGCGGCGTGAGCTGTTCGGGCGTGACCGACTTGCCGGCCGCCTGCGCCACCATGGCCAAGGTGGCCGGACCACAGAGGTTGTCGTCTTGCGGGTGAAAAGGCACCCGATCCAACAACACGCGCTCGGGGAGTTGCGTGGGCCACTGCCGTTCCAGCTGCGCCAGTTGTGGGGTGGCAGCACAGCCGCCCAACAAGAGCGACACACAAAGCAGAACCCCCGCCAAAGCGGGGGCTGCGTGGCGAGATCGCCAGACGCTCATCGAATGCTGCGTGTGAACGGGAACACTTTGGTCAGGCCCATGATGTCGGTCACCAACAGAATCAGGAACACCGTGAACAGCACGCCTACCACGCCAGCACCAGCAGGCGCCTGGTCCACGCGGTCGGCCAGTTGGGCCACTTCGGCGTCGGACAAGGCCTGCACACGGGCAATGGCGTCGCTGGCGCTCACACCTTGCGCTTGCAGCGAGGTCTGGACGTCGTCCCGCGAGAAGAACGCCGTGACGCGCTCACGGTCGGCGTCGCCAGCGGCGGTCACCATGGCTTGCTCGGTGGACACCATGGAGGCTTGGGCCGTGAGGGGAACACCCGCCAGCATGATGCAAGGAATCATGACGGCGGCGACGAGGCGGTAGAGTTTTTTCAGCATGGTTGTGGTTCTCGTTGGGTTGGACTTTGCTGCAAAAAATGACAGCGCCAATGGCATTGTTGAAGGGCTTGGGGTGGCAGGTCAACCCCGGTTACACCCCCACACATGAGGCGCTCAAAATGTAAAAAAGTCTGTTCGCTGGCGCACAGAGCGCAGGTAAAACACAGCACCGCCCGCGCTTGCGCTGCGGTCATCAGTTCAGGGCGCGGCGCAGCTCCTGCAGGCGCTGGCCAATCGCATCGCGGTCCAGCGCGTCGTCGGTTTGCGCCAGGTAGGTGTCCAGATCGGCCACAGCCAGCCGGTTGTCACCCATTTCGGCCCATGCCAGGCCGCGGTCTCGGTATTCGGTCCAGGCATCGGGCAGCAAAATAAGCAGCCGGTCCAGCACCGCAATCAGACGCAGCCAGTCTTCTTGCGTGCGGTGCACTTCCTTCAGGTTGCGCAACATGCGCGCCAAAATATCGCGCGGTGTCGCCGCCTGCAGGTAAAGCCCGACCGGCACGTCGAAATCGTCCACGAGACCGTTGCGGCGCTTGTAAGGCTCCAGCCGCTCAGACAGGTCTTCCCGGCTCAACGACTGCCCGGTGAACGGGTCGATCACCGCCTGGCCATTGGGCAAATTCACCTTGACCATGAAGTGACCCGGAAAATTGACACCCCGCGCCTTGAGCCCCAGACCCTGGGCCAGTTCCAGCCACAACACGGCCAGCGCAATGGGAATGCCGCGGCGCGTGCGCAGCACCACGTTCAGATAGCTGTTGTCGGGGTCGTAATAGTTGTTGACGTTGCCGCCAAACCCCATGTCCCGAAAGAAAAACTGGTTCAAGACGCGCAGCCGCTGCAGCGGGTCGGTCACATCACCACAGCGCCGGCGAGCGCGGGCCAGCAGTTGGTCCACGTCGCCCAGCACCTGCTGCACATCCAGGTCGGGGTACTCGTCTTGCGCAATGGACGCAGCAGCCTCCAACAGCGGCAAGCTGTCGTCATCACCCACCAGAGCAGCGAAATAACCCAGGGGCGTGGGCACAGAAAAGTCAAAGGCAGAGGACATGAGTTGCAACGCCAGTCAGCGCCATGAAGCGGCAATGGGCCTTATTTTCTGACGAACTGGCGCAGATTCAAACCCGCCAGCAACAAGGCCAGAAAATACACCAGCACACCGCCCCCCACACACAGGGCCAGCAGGCCCACACGTTGCAAGGCTTGGCCCTCAAAACCCAGCCATGCGAAGCGGGCCGCAGCCCACATCAGAAACACCGCCAGCAGCGCGCTGGCCGCCACCACCTGCAAGCCAAAACGCGCCCATCCCGGGGTAGGCATGTAGGCACCGCGGCGCATCAGACCCATCAACAGCCACAAGGCATTGACCATGGCACCCAGACCAATGGCCAGCGCCAAACCCGCGTGGGCGAAATACGGCACCAGCAAAAAGTTCAGACACTGCGTCAGCACCAGCACCACAATGGCGATCTTCACCGGCGTACGAATGTCCTGCCGAGCGTAAAAACCGGGCGCCAGCACCTTGATGGCGATCAAACCGATCAGGCCCGCGCCGTAGCCCATCAGCGCCACCGACGTCTGCTGCACATCGGCCGCCGTAAAAGCACCGTAGTGGTACAGCACAGCCACCAAGGGCTTGGCAAAGGTCAGCAAAGCCACCGCACAGGGCACCGCCAGCAACACCACCAACCGAAGTCCCCAGTCCAGCAAGCCGCTGTAGCGCACAGCATCGTCAGCCGCCCTGGCCGCAGCCAACTGGGGCAGCAGCACCACACCCAGTGCCACCCCCAGCATGGCCGTGGGGAACTCCATCAACCGGTCGGCATACGTCAGCCAGCTGACACTGCCGGTGACCAAATGGGACGCGATCTGGGTGTTGATCAGCAAGGAAATTTGAGCCACGCTCACGCCCAGCAGCGCTGGCAACATCAACGTGGTGACGCGCCGCGTACCCGGGTGGTTCCACGCCGCTTTCAGCGAAGACCAGCGCAACCGGACGTGAGGCAGCATACCCAACCGGTGCAAAGCCGGGAGCTGTACCGCCAACTGCAGCGCACCACCCAGCAGCACGCCACCCGCCATGGCGTAAATCGGCTCGATACCCAGGCTTTTAAACCAAGGCGCGCCCCAGTAGGCGGCAGCAATCATCGCCACATTCAGCAACACTGGCGTGGCAGCCGGTACGGCAAAGCGCTTCCACGTGTTCAAAATGCCAGCCGACAACGCCACAAACGACATGAACGCGATGTAGGGGAACATCCAGCGCGTCATGAAAACAGCGGCCTCAAAGCCCTGCGGGCTTTGCTTCAAACCGCTGGCCATGGCCCACACCAGCACCGGCGCGCCGGCGACCCCCAGCACACAGGTGATGGTCAAGGCCCAGGCGAGCACCGTCGCAATCTGGTCCACCATCTGACGGGTCGCTTCATCGCCCTCCTTTTCACGCACACCGGCCAGCACAGGCACAAAGGCCTGGCTAAACGCCCCTTCCGCAAACAGGCGGCGCAGCAAATTGGGAATGCGAAAAGCGACGTTGAACGCGTCGGTCAGCGCACTGGCACCAAACGTGGCGGCCATCAACAGCTCACGCACCAAGCCAGTGATGCGTGAAACCAGCGTCAACAAAGAAACGAGGGAGGCAGATTTGAACAAGGTCACCAAGGAAGTGTACCCAGCACCCGTGGAAGCAGTTTGAGCACGCTTCAGCCCAAAGAGGCACCAGAGCCGCCTGCGCTCGGCGGGACGCTGCGAGACCGTGATTTAGAACATGCTAAAATCGCGGGCTTTGCTGGCATCATCTCCAAACATTTGAAGGAAAACTACCATGGCAACCAAGCCGAAGAAAAAAAACCCCCGTCTGGCGTCTGGCCGTAAACGCGTTCGCCAAGACGTCAAGATCAACGCCGCCAACACCTCGCTGCGTTCGAAGTACCGCACCGCCGTGAAAAACGTCGAAAAGGCCGTTTTGGCCGGCGACAAGACCAAAGCCACCGAACTGTTTGCCAAAATGCAAAAAGTGGTGGACATCGTTGCCGACAAAGGCATCTTCCACAAGAACAAAGCAGCTCGCGATAAGAGCCGTTTGTCCAGCAAGGTCAAAGCACTGGCTCTCGCCGCTGCCTGATCACACACCGGCCTGAACAGTCAGGCCACAGCCCAGACCCGCAGGGTCTGCCGTTTGAAACCGGTGCGCTGCCAGCAAAAAAAGCAAACAACCGCCTTCGGGCGGTTTTTTGTTGTTCAAATGCCTTTCATAAAACGCCGCCTCCGGCTCAACCACACAAAAGCCAGCCCTCGCGCAATGCCCTGCCCTATTCGGCGCACCTGGATGTGTGCGAAGGGCAACAAGTTGATTGTCCGTGCGGCCAAAGAAAAAGGCCGCTAGGAGCATTTCCTAGCGGCCTTTGTCACAGGGTATGGTGGAGCTGGGGGGATTTGAACC
The DNA here is from genome assembly GCF_055702805.1 of Hydrogenophaga sp. LT287. Taxonomy (NCBI): domain Bacteria; kingdom Pseudomonadati; phylum Pseudomonadota; class Betaproteobacteria; order Burkholderiales; family Comamonadaceae; genus Hydrogenophaga; species Hydrogenophaga sp. LT287. The sequence continues at coordinate 259,109 of NZ_JBVPZC010000003.1, forward strand.
CCCGTCCGCAAGCCTTCTTCGAACAGTTCTACATGTGTAGCCATCTGGTTTGAGTCTCACATTTTGTATCGCACAGTGGCACGCTATACAAAACGCCAGCAACCTATTGTCTTGCCATGCGCTAAGTTACCCAACGCACGACCAGCCTATTAAATTATCTTTGCAGCCTGGACTCTCGCGGCTTGCGCCGTCTGAACCCTTGCCCAGCCCATAGGCCTGCTGTTGCAAAGCTCACCGGCAATTAAGCGGCGAGTGCGAAACGTTCGTCGTTTGCAGTTAGTTTTTTTTCTGCGGTTTAACGAGGTGACAGAACCTCGACATGCCCTGCTGCGCGTCCGAACCCACGTCGAAACCAGTGCAGCCCCTGAGCATTCAAGTTTAAGGCATTTCCAGCAATTTCAAGACCCCTACCGGAGAAGTTACCTCGGCATCAGCGCCCCAGCTAGAAACGTCGGCGCCCATGCCGAGATAACCGTATCGCGCAGCCACAGTAAACATGCCAGCGGCCCGGCCGGCCGCGATGTCTCGCTCGTCATCGCCCACATACACACACACCGCGGGCGGCAGATTGAGGCGGCGGGCAGCCTCTAGCAGAGGCTCAGGATGGGGTTTGGCATGGGGTGTGGTGTCGCCGCTGATGATGGTGCTGGCCGTATTGAACAGCGGCATGGCTCGCGTCAAGGGCAGGGTGAAGCGCTGCGACTTGTTGGTGACAACACCCCAGAGAAATCCATGTCCGCGCAGCACGTCCAGCAGCTCCCCCACCCCTGAAAATGCTTGCGTTCGCTGCGTCAAGCAAGCCTCGTAATGCACAAAAAACTCTTCTTTGTGCGCTTCGTAGTCTTTGTGCTCGGGCGACATGTCAAATGCGACGTGCAACATGCCCCGCGCACCAGCACCTGCCATGGGCCGGTAAAGCTCCAGCGGCAAAGAAGGCAGTCCACGGCCGGTACGCATCAGGTCGGCCGCAGCGCCCAGGTCAGGGGCACTGTCGATCAGGGTTCCATCCAGATCAAACAATACCGCGCGGATACCGCGGAACACACACCCGGTCATGGCTTTCGGGTCGCAAACATGTAGTTCACGCTGGTGTCTTGGCTCAACCAGTACCGGCGGGTCAAGGGGTTGTATTCCATGCCGCGGGTTTCGCTCAGCTCCAGGCTGCTTGACCGGCAGAACCCGGCCAGCTCACTGGGACGGATCATCTTGGCGTATTCGTGGGTGCCTTTGGGAAGCAACTGCAATACGTACTCAGCGCCAATGATGGCAAACAGAAACGACTTGGGGTTGCGGTTGATGGTGGAGAAGAATACCCAACCACCAGGCTTGACCAAATCGGAACAGGCTTTGACCACAGAAGCCGGATCAGGCACGTGCTCCAACATTTCCATGCAGGTCACAACGTCAAAACTGCCAGGCTGCTCAAGCGCTATGGCCTCAGCACTGACTTCGCGGTAGGTCACGTTGCGGGTCCCAGCCTCCAGCGCGTGAAGTTGGGCCACGCGCAAGGCTTTGACAGATAGGTCAATGCCCGTAACCAGCGCACCCTTGCGCGCCATGGAGTCGGACAAGATACCGCCGCCGCACCCCACATCCAGCACATTCTTGCCATTCAAATTCACGAGCCCGTCAATCCAGTTCAGCCGCAGAGGGTTGATCTGATGCAAGGGACGAAACTCACTCTCGGGGTCCCACCAGCGGTGGGCCAGGTCGGAAAATTTGGCCAGTTCGGCCGGATCGGCATTGACGTGTGTGTTCATGGTGTGATTATCGGGCGGCCATAAAAAAACCGCGCCGAAGCGCGGTTTTTTTCGCCTAAGCGGTGGGTCGATTAGTTGGCGCGGGTGCCGACAACTTCCACTTCCACGCGGCGGTTCTTGGCGCGGCCTTCGCGGGTGCTGTTGTCAGCAACCGGCTGGGTCAGGCCCTTGCCTTCGGTGTAAATGCGGTTGCTTTCGATGCCCTTGCTCACCAAGTAAGCCTTGACAGCTTCAGCGCGGCGGTTCGACAGAGCCTGGTTGTAGCCAGCAGCGCCGGTGGAGTCGGTGTGACCCACAGCGATCACGACTTCCAGGTTGATGCCACCGACTTTGCCAGCCAGATCGTCCAGCTTGGCTTTGCCTTCAGGCTTCAGCACGGCTTTGTCGAAGTCGAAGAAGGCGTCAGCAGCGTAGGTCACCTTGGCAGCAGCTGCCGGGGCAGGAGCTGGTGCGGGCGCTGGTGCTGGAGCAGGTGCGGGCGCAGCGGCAGGAGCTGGTGCGGGCGCAGGTGCTGGAGCAGGTGCAGCGGCCTTGGGCACGATGGCGCCGTCGCAAGTTGCGGCTGCGGTTGCTGGGGTCCAGTTGGCATCGCGCCAGCACAGTTCGTTGGTGCCGTTTTTCCAAACGGTGCCGTCAGCTGCACGCCAGTTGTCAATCGTTGCGCCCACAGCGGAGTGCCCAGCGGCGGCAGCAGCAGATGCCATGGCAGCGGTTGCAATCAGCATTGCCACTTTGTTCAATTTTTTCATGGTATTCCTCTAGGTAAACCGCAGACAAACTGCGTAAATCAATGACGCTGAGAGTGACCACCACTCAAAACGTTGGATTTTATTGTGCCACAAGCCAGCGACAGGCTGCCAGATGATGGCACCCCGGCCTGTGAGCACTTCCAACGAAGGCCCCCTATTCGTTGTTGATGCACAACAAACAATGAATTTCGAAGCCCGTGGTGGACACCCTTAAAATGCTGGGTTGCCTTTCGGCTCTTACATGGATACCTGCACCTGCTCATGACACAGTTTGCCAAAGAGACACTGCCCATCAGTCTTGAAGAAGAGATGCGCCGCAGCTACCTCGATTACGCCATGAGCGTGATCGTGGGCCGTGCACTGCCCGATGCCCGTGACGGCTTGAAGCCGGTACACCGGCGCGTGCTGTTTGCCATGCACGAGCTGAACAACGACTGGAACCGACCGTACAAAAAATCGGCGCGTATCGTGGGTGACGTGATTGGTAAATACCATCCGCACGGCGACAGCGCGGTGTACGACACCATCGTTCGCATGGCGCAAGACTTTTCGCTGCGCCACATGCTGGTGGACGGCCAAGGCAACTTCGGATCGGTGGACGGAGACAACGCGGCAGCCATGCGTTACACGGAAATCCGTCTGTCGAAGATCGCGCATGAGATGTTGGCCGATATCGACAAGGAAACCGTCAACTTCGGCCCCAACTACGACGGTTCGGAAAAAGAACCGCTGGTCTTGCCGTCGCGACTGCCGAATTTGCTGGTGAACGGATCGTCCGGCATTGCCGTGGGCATGGCCACCAACATTCCGCCGCACAACCTCAACGAGGTGGTGGATGCGTGTCTGCACATGCTCAAAAACCCCGAGGCGACGATTGACGATCTGATGGAGATCATCCCCGCGCCGGATTTCCCCACGGCCGGCATCATCTACGGCATCAACGGGGTGAAGGACGGCTACCGCACGGGTCGCGGCCGCGTGGTGATGCGCGCCAAGTGCCACTTCGAAGACATCGACCGCGGCCAGCGCCAGTCGATCATCGTGGACGAACTGCCCTACCAGGTCAACAAAAAGACGCTGCAGGAACGCATTGCCGAACTGGTGCACGAAAAGAAAATTGAAGGCATCAGCCACATTCAGGACGAGTCGGACAAATCGGGCATGCGCCTGGTGATTGAATTGAAGCGCGGCGAAGTGCCCGAAGTGGTGCTGAACAACCTGTACAAGCAGACGCAGTTGCAGGACACCTTCGGCATCAACATGGTGGCGCTGATCGACGGCCAGCCGCGTCTGTGCAACCTGCGCGAGTTGATCCAGGTGTTTCTGGAGCACCGCCGGGAAGTGGTCACACGGCGAACTGTGTTCAACCTGCGCAAGGCCCGCGAACGCGGCCATGTGCTGGAGGGCCTGGCTGTGGCGTTGGCCAACATCGACGAATTCATCAAAATCATCCGCGAGAGCCCTACCCCACCGGTGGCCAAGGCCGAACTGATGACCCGCAGCTGGGACAGCCAACTGGTGCGCGAAATGCTGACGCGCTCGCGTCAGGACGGCGGTGTGGTCAATGCCGACGACTACCGACCCGACGGCCTGGAAAAGGAATTCGGCATGGGTGGCGATGGCCTGTACCGGCTGTCGGAAACCCAAGCGCAAGAGATCTTGCAAATGCGCCTGCAGCGCCTGACCGGCCTGGAGCAGGACAAGATCGTGGCGGAGTACAAGGAGGTCATGGGCGTCATTGACGACCTGCTGGACATCCTGGCCAAGCCCGAGCGCGTGTCCACCATCATTGGTGAAGAGCTGACCGAAGTGAAGATGGAGTTTGGCCAGACCAAACTGGGCGCCCGGCGCAGCGAGATCGAGCACAGCGCGCAAGACCTGAGCACCGAAGACCTGATAACCCCCACCGACATGGTGGTGACGCTGAGCCACAGTGGCTATATCAAGAGCCAGCCTTTGAGCGAATACCGCTCTCAAAAACGCGGCGGACGCGGCAAGCAGGCCACGGCCACCAAAGAAGACGACTGGATCGACCAGCTGTTTATTGCCAATACACACGACTACATCCTGTGCTTCTCCAACCGTGGCCGGCTGTACTGGCTGAAGGTGTGGGAAGTGCCTGCTGGCTCGCGCGGCTCTCGGGGTCGCCCCATCGTCAACATGTTCCCGCTCCAAGAAGGCGAGAAGATCAACGTGGTGCTCCCGCTCACAGGCGCGGCACGCAGCTTCCCTGAAGACCGCTATGTGTTCATGGCAACGTCCATGGGCACGGTCAAGAAAACGACACTCAACGAATTCAGCAACCCGCGCAAGGCCGGCATCATTGCGGTGGACCTGGACGAAGGCGACTACCTGATTGGCGCCGCGCTGACCGACGGACAGCACGATGTGATGCTGTTCAGTGACGGTGGCAAAGCTGTGCGGTTTGATGAGAACGACGTGCGCCCCATGGGCCGCAATGCGCGCGGCGTGCGCGGCATGATGATCGAAGAAACCCAGAACGTGATCGCCATGCTGGTGGCCGAGCGCGACGAGGCGCCCGAGGGCGCAACACCTGAGACCACCCGCTTGAGCGTGCTGACGGCCACCATCAATGGCTATGGCAAGCGCACCCCGATTGCGGAATACACCCGCCATGGTCGCGGCACCAAAGGCATGATCGCCATCCAGCAAAGCGAGCGCAACGGCAAGGTGGTGGCAGCCACGCTGGTGCACACCGACGACGAGATCATGCTCATCACGGACAAGGGTGTGCTGGTGCGAACGCGGGTCAGCGAGATCCGAGAAATGGGCCGCGCCACGCAAGGCGTGACCCTGATCGCACTGGACGAGGGTTCCGAGCTCTCAGGCCTGCAGCGCATTGTGGAAAACGACGCCAATGTGCCAGCCGACGAGGTGGAACCAACGGACGACAGCGAGGGCAGCGAGCCAGAAGGAACGCCTGCACCTTGACGGAACCCACCGTGCGCCGCCTCACACCGGGGCAGCACGGCGCTCTTAGCACCCCCTGGCCACCTTGCAGCGTGGCCTGAGCCACCGATTTTTTGCCATGAACCGCCCTTACAACTTTTCCGCCGGCCCTGCCGCCATGCCCACCGAGGTGCTGCAACAAGCGGCGACGGAAATGCTGGACTGGCAGGGCAGCGGCATGGGCGTGATGGAGATGAGCCACCGCGGCAAGGAGTTCATGTCCATCATTGCCGCAGCAGAAGCCGATTTGCGAGAGCTGCTGGCTGTGCCCGCACATTTCCGCATTTTGTTCATGCAAGGCGGTGGCCTGGCTGAAAACGCTATCGTGCCGCTGAACCTCTCACGCGGTGGCGCAGTGGACTTTGTGGTGACGGGCAGCTGGAGCCAGAAATCGTTCAAAGAAGCGCGCAAGTACTGCCAGCCGCATCTGGCAGCGAGCAACGAAGTCGACGCCCATACCTCCCTGCCCGCCCCGGGCGGATGGCAGCTGAGCGCCGAGGCGCAGTATGTGCACCTGTGCAGCAACGAGACCATCCACGGCGTGGAAGTCCATGAGCTGCCCGACCTGAAAGCCTTGGGCAGCAACGCACCGCTGGTGATCGACTTTTCCTCCCACGTCGCCTCGCGCAGCGTGGACTGGTCGCGGGTGGGCCTGGCGTTTGGCGGTGCCCAGAAAAATCTGGGGCCAGCCGGCCTGACGCTGGTAGTGGTGCGCGAAGACCTGCTGGGCCACGCGCTGTCCATCTGCCCCAGCGCGTTTGACTACAAAACCGTGGCCGACAACGGCTCGATGTACAACACGCCGCCCACTTACGCCATTTACATGGCGGGGCTCACCTTTCAGTGGCTCAAACGCCAACGGGAAGGCAACCTGAGCGGGGTGGCCGCCATGGAGCACCGCAACCTGGCCAAAGCCGACCTGCTGTATGGATTCATTGACCAGTCGCAGCTGTATCTGAACAAGGTGGCCAAAGACTGTCGCTCACGCATGAACATTCCGTTCTTTTTGCGCGACGAAACCCGCAACGACGCCTTCCTGGCCGGCGCCAAGGCGCGTGGCCTGTTGCAGCTCAAGGGCCACAAATCGGTGGGGGGCATGCGCGCCAGCCTCTACAACGCCATGCCGCTCGCGGGTGTGCAGGCGCTGGTGGCGTACATGCGCGAATTCGAACAACAACAGGCCTAAGCCAAACCCAGGACCATGAGCCAACAACCTATCCAGTCCGAAGCCCTGGCGGGCCTTCGCGTGCAGATCGACTCCATCGACAAACAGCTGCTCAGCCTGCTCAACCAGCGCGCGCATGTGGCCGAACAGGTGGGCGAAATCAAACGGGCCGAGGGCTCGCCGTTCTTCCGTCCGGATCGCGTGGCCCAGGTCATCGACAAGATCACCCAAGCCAACACAGGGCCGCTGAAAAACGAGCATGTGGCGTCCATCTGGCGCGAAATCATGTCGGCTTGCCTGGCCTTGGAAGCGCCCCAGCGCGTCGCGGTGTTGGGTCCCCAGGGCACCTTTTGCGAGCAAGCGGCGATTGAGTTTTTTGGCAGCGCGGCCAACCTGATTTACTGCGCCAACTTTGACGAAGTCTTCCATGCCACGGCCGCCGGCACGGCGCAGTACGGCGTGGTGGGTATGGAAAACTCCACCGAAGGCGTGGTGGCGCGATCGCTCGACCTTTTCTTGCGCTCGCCGGTGCATGTGGTCGGTGAAGTCAGCCTGTTGATTCGCCACAACCTGCTGCGCCAAACCAATTCAGACGCAGGCATTGACGTGGTGATGGCGCACCCGCAAGCCTTGGCGCAGTGCCAGGGCTGGTTGAGCCAACACCTGCCACTGGCCGAGCGCCGTGCGGTGTCCAGCAATGCCGAAGGCGCACGCCTGGCCGCCACCAACCCGACCTGGGCGGCCCTGGCCAGCGAACGCGCGGCCAGCCAGTTTGGCCTGCACATCGTGCACCACGCCATTCAGGACGAGGCCTACAACCGCACACGTTTTGCGGTGATCTGTTTGCCGCAAACCCTGGCCACGCCGCCAGCTTCAGGCAAAGACTGCACCAGCCTCGTGGTGTCGGTGCCCAATCGGCCCGGTGCCGTGCACGACCTGCTGGTGCCGCTGAAGAACAACGGGGTGTCGATGACGCGTTTCGAATCGCGTCCAGCCAAGTCGGGGCAGTGGGAATACTATTTTTATATCGACCTGGCGGGTCACCCCTCGCAGCCTCACGTGGCCGCAGCCCTTGAGGAACTCAAAGGGCTTTGCGCCTTCTACAAGGTGCTGGGCGCCTACCCGGTGAACGAATGAACCGTACGTCCTTCATCAACCCGACAGCAACACGCACCAAGGCCGGTGTTGCAGCTTGGAGCGCCGTGACGGCGCTCTGGATGGAATCTTATGTTTGAACAACTCGGCCTGATCGGCTGCGGCCTGATGGGCGGCTCGTTCGCGCTCGCACTCAAACGCGCCGGACTCGTGAAGCGCGTCGTGGGTTACAGCAAATCGCCCTCCACCACCGAGCGTGCACGACAAATGGGCGTCATCGATGTGGAAGCGCCGTCGGCCCTGCTGGCGGTGTCGGGTGCCGATCTGGTGCTGCTGGCCGTACCCGTGGCCGCCACCGAGGCCACTTTCAAGGCTATTCGCCACCTGGTGCGCGGCGACACGCTGGTGATGGACGTGGGCTCGACCAAACGGGAAGTGATTGATGCCGCGCGCCGGGTGCTGCGCGACCAGGTGGGCATGTTTGTGCCCGCGCACCCCATCACGGGCAAAGAACTGTCGGGCGTGGAGCATGCCGACGCTGACCTGTACACCGGGCGCCAGGTCATCCTGACGCCGATTGAGCGCACGCTCACGGTACAACTCAACAAAGCGCAGGCCGTGTGGACGGCGCTGGGCTGCCACGTCAAGCAGATGTCGCCCGAGGCGCACGACGCGGCCTATGCCGCGGTCAGCCATCTGCCGCACATGATCGCGTTTGCGCTCATGAATGCCATTCAGGGCCAAGCCCAGGGCGAGGAATTCTTGTCGCTCGCCGGCCCGGGGTTTCGCGATTTCACCCGCATCGCAGCCAGCGACCCCAGCGTGTGGCGCGATATTCTGGTGTCCAACCGGGAAGAGCTGCTGGCCCAGTCCAAGCATTTTCAGCGCGCCCTGCACGCGCTTGAAGTGGCCATCACATCGGGCAACCCAGACGCGCTGGAAGCACTGATCGAACAAGCCAGCAGCACCCGCGCCCAATGGCGCATGACCGCCATCAAGCCGCAAAGCTGAGCGCGCCTGCGGCGCTGGCCACATCCATTTCTGCATGTTTTCCATCGATCATCTCGACATCCCGCCGCTGACCAGCGCGGGCGGCACCGTCCAGCTGCCAGGCTCCAAAAGCATTTCCAACCGCGTGTTGTTGCTGGCTGCGCTCAGCGTGGGCCACACCGACATCGTGGACCTGCTCGACTCCGACGACACGCAGGTGATGCTGGCGGCGCTGGCCCAACTGGGGTGCCGCATCGAACCCCAAGCCGACGGTGCGCTGCGTGTGCACGGTCTCGGGGGGCAGCTTGCCGTGCGGGAGGCCCAGCTTTTTCTGGGCAACGCCGGCACCGCCATGCGCCCCCTCACCGCCGCGCTCGCGCTACTGGCCTCGCAGCACGGCGGTGCCTTTGAGCTCAGTGGCATCGCCCGTATGCACGAGCGCCCCATTGGCGACCTGGTGGATGCCCTGCGCCAGCTCGGTTGTCCGGTGGCCTGCCTGGGCAACGAGGGCTACCCACCGCTCAAGTTGGGCAACGGTGTACCCCAAACGCTGTCTCTCGACGAACCCATCCGTGTGCGTGGCGACGTCTCCAGCCAGTTCCTGACCGCCCTGCTGCTGGCGCTCCCCCTGGTTGCTCAGCATCGCCCCGTCGTCATTGACGTGGTGGGCGAACTGATCTCCCGCCCCTACATTGAAATCACGCTGAACCTGCTGGAAAAATTCGGCGTCCAGGTGCAGCGGGACGGCGGGCAGCGCTTCACCATCCCTGCGGGGAGCCGCTACGCCTCGCCCGGGCGCATTCCGGTTGAAGGCGATGCCTCGTCGGCCAGCTACTTCATTGCGCTGGGCGCGATTGCCTCGCCCGCACCGGGCACCGATGGCGTCACCATTGAAGGCGTGGGCCTGACCTCGATACAGGGTGACATCCGTTTTGTCGAAGCCGCCCGGCTCATGGGCGCCGACATCTCAGGCGACGCAAACGCCCTGCACGTGCGGCGAGGCGCCTGGCCCCTGAAAGCCATTGACCTCGACTGCAACCACATCCCCGATGCGGCCATGACGCTGGCGGTGATGGCGCTTTACGCCGACGGCACCACCACCCTGCGCAACATTGCCAGCTGGCGCGTGAAGGAAACCGATCGCATTGCCGCCATGGCCAACGAATGCCGCAAACTGGGTGCCACGGTGGAAGAAGGCGCTGACTTCATCCGCATCACCCCGCCCACAGCCTGGATCACCGGCAGCATCCACACCTACGACGACCACCGCGTGGCCATGTGCTTTTCGCTCGCGGCCTTCAACCCGGCTGGGTTGCCGGTGCGCATTGAAGACCCCAAGTGCGTGGGCAAAACATTTCCGGACTATTTCGAAACGTTGTTCAGCGTCTGCAAGACCGACACGGCACGCATTCCGGTGATTTGCGTCGATGGCCCCACCGCCTCGGGCAAGGGCACGCTGTCTGCCGAGGTGGCGGCGAAACTGGGTTACCACCTGCTGGACTCGGGCGCGCTCTATCGGCTGGTCGGGCTGGCGGCCGAACGCGCAGGCCTTTCCACCACCGAAGCGTCCCTGCGCGAACCCGCCCAAGCGAAGCGGCTTGGCGCCCTGGCCGCCGGTTTGCAGGTCCGGTTCACCGGCCAACACATGCTGCTCAACGGCGAGGACGTGACCGAAGCCGTGCGCACCGAAGCCGCCGGCATGGCGGCGTCGCGCGTGTCGGCCGTGCCCGAAGTGCGGGCGGCGCTGCTGGCCTTGCAACACGGCTTTCGCCAGTTGCCGGGCCTGGTGGCAGACGGGCGAGACATGGGCACCGTGATTTTCCCCGATGCTGCCCTGAAGGTCTACCTCACTGCCACAGCGGCACAGCGCGCCGCACGGCGGCATAAGCAATTGATTTCAAAAGGCATTGCTGCTAGTATTGCAGACCTTCTGGCGGACTTGGAAATGCGTGATTTGAGGGATTCAACCCGAACCCATGCACCGCTCAAGCCCGCCGCAGACGCTTTGTTACTGGACAACTCTCAACTCAACGTCGAGCAATCGGTGCAACAGGTTTTGAGCTGGTGGCAAGGCAAAACGGTGTTTTCAGGCGACTGAAAGCGCCACCTTGATGGCCCAGACGGCACAGCCGGGCGTTCTCAGCCCGCAGGCCTGATGGTTCTTTCACTTAACCCCGCGGTGCTGCGCACCGCAATGTCAACGCCGCCCATCCGTCGATTTCCATGCGAACCGCCGCAAGGCTGTGCTGCATCCCGACGCCTGAGTGGTTTTAGGAAATTCAATGTCTGAATCTTTTGCCGCCCTGTTCGAAGAGTCCTTGAAACGCGCTGAAATGCGCTCGGGCGAAGTCATCACCGCCGAAGTGGTTCGTATCGAACACAGCCACGTGGTGGTCAACGCTGGCCTGAAGTCGGAAGCCTATGTGCCTCTGGCCGAATTCAAGAACGATCTGGGCGAACTCGAAGTCCAGGTGGGCGACTTTGTGTCGGTCGCCATCGACTCCGTGGAAAACGGCTTCGGCGACACCCTGCTGTCGCGCGACAAGGCCAAGCGCCTCGCCTCGTGGATGTCGCTGGAAAAAGCACTCGAGTCGGGCGAATTCGTCACCGGCACGACCTCCAGCAAGGTCAAGGGCGGCCTGAAGGTCATGGTCAACGGCATCAGCGCCTTCCTGCCAGGCTCGCTGGTGGACAGCCGTCCGACCAAGGACCTGACCCCATACGAAAACAAGACCCTGGAATTCAAGGTCATCAAGCTCGACCGCAAGCGCAACAACGTGGTGCTGAGCCGCCGCGCCGTGGTGGAAGCCTCCATGGGCGAAGAGCGCGCCAAGCTGATGGACACGCTGAAAGAAGGCGCCATCGTTCACGGCGTGGTCAAGAACATCACCGAATACGGTGCGTTCGTGGACCTGGGCGGTATCGACGGCCTGCTGCACATCACCGACATGGCCTGGCGCCGTGTCCGTCATCCAAGCGAAGTGGTGACGGCTGGCCAGGAAATCACCGCCAAGATCCTGAAGTTCGACACCGAGAAGCACCGCGTTTCTCTGGGTCTGAAGCAAATGGGCGACGACCCATGGATGGGCGTTGCTCGCCGCTACCCACAAAGCACCCGCATGTTCGGCAAGATCACCAACATCGCCGACTACGGCGCGTTTGTTGAGCTGGAGCCAGGCATCGAAGGTCTGGTTCACGTGTCCGAAATGGACTGGACCAACAAGAACGTGGCCCCTTCCAAGCTGGTGTCGCTGGGCGACGAAGTCGAAGTCATGGTGCTCGACATCGACGAAGACAAGCGCCGCATCTCCCTGGGCATGAAGCAGTGCCGCGCCAACCCATGGCACGAGTTTGCTGAACAGACCAAGCGTGGCGACCGCGTCAAGGGCCCGATCAAGTCGATCACCGACTTCGGCGTGTTCGTTGGCCTGGCTGCTGGCATCGACGGCCTGGTGCACCTGTCCGACCTGTCCTGGAACGAAACCGGCGAAGCTGCTGTGCGCAACTTCAAAAAAGGCCAGGAAGTCGAAGCCATCGTGCTGGCCATCGACGTGGAGCGCGAGCGCATCTCCCTGGGCATCAAGCAGCTCGACGGCGACCCGTTCACCACCTTCGTGTCGGTGAATGACAAAGGTTCCGTCGTGACCGGCAAGGTCAAGACCGTGGACGCCAAGGGCGCTGAGATCGACCTCGGTGAAGACGTGCTGGGTTACCTGCGCGCCTCCGAAATCAGCCGTGACCGCGTGGAAGACGCGCGCAACGTGCTGAAAGAAGGCGATGAAGTCACCACCGTGGTGATGAACATCGATCGCAAGACCCGCAACATCCAGCTGTCGATCAAAGCCAAAGACATGGCTGACCAGAACGAAGCCATGGCAACGCTCAGCCAGCAGTCTTCCCGCGAAAACGCTGGTACCACCAGCCTGGGTGCCCTGCTGCGCGCCAAGCTCGACAACAACAACTGAGCCGACTGAATCTGGGTGGGAGCGCAAGCGCCCACCCATTTCAGCCCAACAGCCTGATCGAGCTTTCTCCCAGACATGACCCGAAGCGACCTCGTTGAAGCCTTGGCCGGCCGTTTTGGCCAGCTCACCCACCGCGATGCGGAATTCGCCGTCAAGACGATTCTCGACGCGATGGGTGACGCCCTCGTCAAGGGCCACCGAATCGAAATTCGGGGTTTTGGCAGCTTTTCCGTCAACCGCCGCTCGCCTCGCATCGGGCGCAACCCGCGTTCGGGCGAGAGTGTGATGATTCCGGAAAAGCGCGTGCCACATTTCAAGCCGGGCAAAGCCCTGCGCGAACAAGTGGACGCCAAGACCGCAGAGATACTGGGACGCGAACCCCAAACACCCGCTTGAAGGCGACTGCCCCGTGCAGCGACCTGATCGCTACAATCACTCCTCCACAAAGGGGATGATTTGAAATACCTGATGTGGCTGCTCAATGCAGCCATTTTTTTGTGTTGTTCGCATTCGCGCTGAACAACCAGGAACCCGTCACGCTGCGCCTCTTTTTTGGGGCCAGCTGGCAGGCGCCGCTGGTGCTCGTCTTGCTGATGGTGCTGGTGCTGGGCGTCTTTCTGGGTGTGGCGGTCATGCTGCCGTTGTGGCTGCGGGCCAAAAAGGCCCGGCGCCAGCACGCAGCGGCCAGCACCGCCTTTGAAGCCGATTCCACCCTGATCCCGAGCCCGAACGATCCACGACATGGACTTTGACCTGACCTGGCTGCTGTGGGGCCTGCCGCTGGCCTTTGCCTTGGGCTGGGGTGCCTCCCGGCTGGACCTGCGCCAGTGGCGCATGGAAAGTCGGCAAGCCCCCAAAGCCTACTTTCGGGGCCTGAACTACCTGCTCAACGAGCAACAAGACCAGGCCATCGACGCCTTCATTGAAGCCGTTCAAGGCGATCCCGACACCGCCGAACTGCACTTTGCCCTGGGCAACCTGTTTCGCCGACGGGGCGACTACGACCGCGCCGTGCGGGTCCACGAACACCTGCTGGCCCGTGCCGACCTGAGCCGCAAAGACCGCGACCGTGCACAGCACGCCCTGGCGCTGGACTTTCTAAAAGCTGGTCTACTGGACCGCGCCGAAACCGCTCTGCACAAGCTGGAAGGCTCTGCCTTTGAAGGCGAAGCCCTGCTGGCCCTGCTGGCCATATACGAGCGCTCACGCGACTGGACACAGGCCAAACGCATTGCGCAACGGCTCGAAACCGCCGAGCAAGGCAGCTTCACCACCAGGCTGGCGCACTACCTGTGCGAAGAAGCCGAACAAGCACAACGCAGCGGCGATACCGCCCTGGCCGCCCGGCTGCTGGCAGAAGCCGTCGAAAAGGCACCGCAGCTGGCGCGGGCCTGGATGGCGTTGTCCAGCCTCAAAGTTCAAACCGGTGACCCAACCGGCGCATTTGATGCGTTGGTTCAACTCAGCCAACAAGCCCCGCAAGGCATGCCGCTAGCCGCACGCGCCCTGGCCGACCTCGGCCAGCAAACGGATCGGCAAGCTCAGGCATTGGCGCTGCTGCAGGCCTGCCATGACCGGGCACCTTCGCTGGATGTGACCGAAGCCCTGGCCTGCCTGAGTGCAGACCCGCAAACGGCCCGCTCCCGCTACCTCAGCCACCTGGAGCGAGAACCCTCGCTGGTGATCGCCACCCAATGGCTGGCGGGTGAACCCCTTTCAGAACCCGACGCGAAAACCAGGGTGCAGGCGGCACTGGAGCAAGCCAGCGCCCCGCTCAAGCGCTACCGCTGCGCGGCCTGCGGCTTCGAGGCCCGGCAGCATTTTTGGCAGTGCCCTGGCTGCCAGGCCTGGGACAGTTACCCGGCCCGGCGCGTCGAAGAGCTTTAACCAGCGGCTGCCGCCACCCACCCTGTGGCCCATCCGTCTGCGCCTGCGCCCCGCCTTCTGCCACTGGGCGACAGCGCCTGGACCGTGGAGCTGGGCACATCTATCTCGCCACACGTCAACGCCCGCGTGATGGGTCTGGCTGACCGCGTGGAACAGGCGCGTCATGCAGACCCGCTGCTGACCTGCGTCACCGATGTCGTGCCCACCTTCCGCTCTTTGACAGTGCACTACAACCCGCTGGCGGCCAACGCCGCCGCGCTGGGCGAGCGCCTGCTGGTACTGGCGCAGGGAACTGGCCACGGCATGCAGCAGGGACGTCTCTGGCACCTCCCGGTATGTTTCGACGCCGATTGGGCGCCCGACCTCGCCCGGCTGGCCGAGGCCAAAGGGCTGACAACCAACGCGGTGATTCAGCGTCTGTTGGACGCTGATTTTCGCGTCTACATGCTGGGCTTTCAACCCGGCTTTCCTTACATGGGCGGTGTACCGCCCGAGCTGCACATGCCCCGCCTGCCCGTGCCGCGCCAGAAGGTACCGGCGCAATCCGTGGCGGTGGCAGGCGAAATGTGTGCGATCTACCCCTGGGAAAGCCCCGGCGGGTGGAACCTGATCGGACACACGCCGGTGGTGTTGTTTGACCTGCGCCATGCCGACCAACCGGCGATGCTCGCCGCCGGCGATGAGGTGCGCTGGTACGCCGTGGACCGACAAACCCATGACGCGCTCGCAACCGAAATTGCCCGGGGTTTGCCGCGCGAAACCTTTCTGAAGGCACGCCAAGCATGAGCGGCGCGATGGAGATCGTGCAACCCGGCATCGGCACCACCGTGCAGGACCGCGGCCGCGCCGGCCACCGGCACCATGGATTGCCGCTCTCTGGGTGGCTCGACGCGCCCTTGGCGCAGGCCGCCAACGCGCTGCTGGGCAACCGCCTGGACGAGGCCGTGCTGGAGCTGCGCGGCATGGGCACGGTGTTGCGTGTTCAGGCTGGCCCTGTGCGGGTGGCGCTGGCGGGCCGCACCAGCGCAGTTTGCCTAAGCAGCGATGGCAGGCGCAGCGCCCTGCCCGCCTGGCACAGCGCCACGCTGTGTGAGGGCGACTTGCTGCAACTGGGCACGGCAGAGAGCGGCTGCGCCTACCTGGCCGTGGCGGGAGGACTGCGCATGCCGCCACAGCTCGGCAGCCGTTCGAGCTACTGGCGTGCCGGGCTGACGGGTGTGCTGGGTCGCGCCTTTCGCCCTGGCGACCTACTGCCCTGCGGACAGTGGAGCGTGTCCGACCCGAAAGAATGGCGCAGCCGCTCGCCCTGGAGCCCCACCGAAGGCACGGTGCGGGTGTTGCTCGGCCCGCAACAAGACCATTTCACGGCGGACGCCATTGCGCAGTTTTTGAGCCGGGACTGGGAAGCTTCTGCGGCACAGGACCGCATGGGCCTGCGGTTTGTGGGCCAGCCGCTGGCCCACGTCAACGCGGCGGCTGCCGACATCGTGTCCGACGGCGTGGCGCCAGGCGCCATTCAGGTGCCGGCCAATGGCCAGCCGATTGTGCTGCTGGCCGACGGCCAGACTGTCGGCGGCTACCCAAAAATTGCCACCGTGATCAGCGCCGACCTGCCCCGGCTGGCGCACCTGCGGCCCGGCACACGCGTGCGCTTTCAAGCCGTCAACCTGGAAACGGCACACCGTGCGCTGCTGAACGAGCGCGAGCGCTGGCAACGTTGGCTCACCACCCGTGAGACCTACCTGCCGCCCGGCACCGTAGACGAAGCCGCCTTATACGGCGCCAATCTGATCAGTGGCGTGTTGCACGCCACGCCCTGACAAGGAGCCCCATGACCCAACCCACCATCAACCTCAATGCCGACCTGGGCGAAAGCTTCGGCGCCTGGAGCATGGGGAACGACGCTGCGCTGCTGCAAGTCATTGGCAGCGCCAACATCGCCTGTGGCTTTCACGCGGGCGACCCCGTGGTGATGCGCGACACCGTGCGCCAAGCGCTGGCCCAGGGCGTGAGCCTGGGCGCGCACCCTGCATTTCCCGACCTGCAAGGCTTTGGCCGGCGCGCGATGCAACTGTCGGCCAAAGAGCTGGAAGCCACCATCCTGTACCAAGTGGGTGCGTTGCAGGCCATGGCCGCTGCCGAAGGGGGCCGGGTCACCCACGTCAAGCCGCACGGCGCGCTGAGCAACGTCGCTTGCGCCGACGCCGAGGTGGCCGCCACCGTGGCCCGGGCCGTGCGGGCGCTGGACCGCGAACTCATCTTGCTCGCGCCCGCCCTATCTGCACTCGAAACAGCGGGCCTGGCCGCCGGCTTGCGCGTGGCCCGCGAGGTGTTTGCCGACCGCACCTACCAGGCCGACGGCCAGCTCACACCGCGCTCGCAGCCGGGCGCTGTGCTGCACAGCGCTCAGGCCTGCGTGCAACACGTGCTGCGCATGCTCGACGCGCAAGGCATCGTCACCGCCGATGGCCAGCGCCTGCCGACCCGCATCGACAGCATCTGCGTGCATGGTGACGGGCCAGACGCTGTGGCTTCGGCGCAGCAGCTGCGCGCAGCACTGGAAGCCGCGGGATACCAGCTGGCACCGCTGAACGCGCTGGCCTGAACCCTGGATTTGGGTGGGTATCATCAAAGCCCCTCACTTCAACCCCCTCCCGATGGCGGGAGCGGGCGCCGGTCCCAGACGCACCGGCACAACCCAAGGATTTCCGTGTTCAAGAATGTAACGATCTACCGCATCGCGCCCGGCTGGGACGTGACGCTGGAAGCGATGGAAGCCGCGCTGGACGCGGCGCGTTTTGTGCCCTGTGGGGCCTCGCAAGACAAGTCGGTGGGCTGGGTGGAGCCACGCGGCGAGCCGCACGGCCCGCTGGTGGAGTCGGTAGCGGGGCAGCGCATTTTGAAGCTGATGATCGAAACCAAAAGCGTGCCGGGCTCGGTGGTGCGCGAAAAGGCGCAAGAAGAAGCCGACCACATTGAAGCCGCCACCGGCCGCAAGCCCGGCAAAAAAGAAACCAAGGCCCTGCGCGAAGACGCGCTGCTGGCGCTGCTGCCCCAGGCCTTTCCGCGCCGGGGCGCCACCTGGGTCTGGATCGACCTGGCCAACGGCTGGCTGGTGACCGACGCCAGCAGCCAGGGCAAGCTCGACGAGCTGGTGACCGCGCTGGTGAACGCCTTCAGCGACCTGAGCGTGACGCTGCTGCAAACCCAGGTGACACCCCAAACCGCCATGACGCAGTGGTTGTCAGCCACCTCACCCGATGAGTGGCCCGGCCGCTTCAGCGTCGAGCGCGAGTGCGAGCTGAAGTCGGGCGACGAAGAAAAGAGCGTGGTGAAATTCACCCGCCACAACCTCGCCACCGACGAGGTGCGCCAGCACATCACCGAGGGCAAGCTTCCCACGCGCCTGGCCATGAGCTGGGAGGGCCGCATCGGCTTCGTGCTGACCGAATCGCTGCAGCTGAAGAAGCTGGCCTTTCTGGAAGGTGTGTTTGACGACCGGGCCAGCGACGACGAAAGCGGTTTTGACACCGACGTGGCGCTGACCACCGGCGAACTCACCCAGCTGATCCCTGAGCTGATCGAAGCGCTGGGCGGCGAAATGGCCTTTGGCGCTGCGCCAGCCGATGCGCCCGCCGCCAGCGGCACCAGCAGTGGTCAAGCGGCCGTCACAGCCGTGGGCGACGACGACGACCCACCGTTCTGACCTCTCCACACCTGACACCACACGCCCACCATGCCCAGCGTCCTTGCCATTTGCCTCGGTGCCTGCCTGGGCGCGCTCGCCCGCTGGCGGCTGAGCCTGTGGCTCAACGAAGGAACAGCCTTGCTGCCCTGGGGCACGCTGACGGCGAACTGGGTGGGCGCTTACCTGGTGGGTTTTGCGGTAGTGGTGTTTCAAAGCCAGACCCAGCTGGACCCGGCCTGGCGCCTTGCCATCATCACCGGGCTGTTGGGTGCGCTCACCACGTTTTCCACCTTTTCGGTGGAGGTGGTGAGCATGTTGCAACACGGCCGCTGGCTGCTCGCATGGGGCACCGCCAGCCTGCACCTACTGGGCTCGCTGCTGCTCACCTGGGCCGGCATGCGCACCGCCAGTGTGTGGTTCCACACCGGCTGATGCTGAGCGTCTGAATTACTTCAGCACAACGCCCGCAGCGTCTTGCACCTGCACGTTGATCGCAATGCCCTGACGCACGCTCATCGACACGGTGCAAAAATCTTCAAACTGCGCCAGCACGCGGTCCAGGTGCTCCAGCTCGGCGGCGGGTCGGCCCAGCTCCAGCTTCACGTTGATCCCCACGATGCGCAGGCGCTTGTCGGCGTTGCGCCCCATTTCGGGTGTGGCCGTGGCCTTGAGCTCGCCAGGGTCTTGCTTGAACTTCTGCAACGCAAACACCAAGCTCGCGCTCAGGCAATTGGCCACCGCAGCCAGCAGCATGTGGTTGGGCGCGGGCCCGCTGCCCTGCCCCAGCGGCTCGGGTTCGTCGGCCAGCATGGCGGCGATGTTGGGGCCGAAATCCACCAAAAATTGATAGCCCGATTGCCGTGTGATGGTGACGATTGCGTTGTCGCTCATGAGAACTCCAGTCGGTAAGGTGCAAGGCCGTTGATCCGCCTCAATGCGGCAGAGGATCCAGGATCCACCATGTAGCCTTGATAAAAGTCAAAGCTCCAAGGCGGGACATGAACCTATAGTAACAAACCCCCAGGGGTATCAGCCTATCCACCTTGAACCGTGCCTCCGGCGCACACAGGGTCTACGTCACAGGAGACAAGCATGCCCCAAAAAACGCCCACCAACCACTGGCCTGCACTACCAGAACCCGCCCGTAGGCGCTTCCTGACGGGTCTTGCGGCACTGCCCCTGGCCGCTGCCGTGGCGCAAACCAGCACGGCGGCCCGGGCCGCCACGGTGAAGACCACCGCCCGCATTGTGATTGCCGGCGGTGGAGCGGCTGGCCTGACCGCCGCTTCGCGCCTGGCTGCTGCGTTGCAGGGCGCCAGCATCACCGTGGTGGATTCCCGCAAGGAACACTATTACCAACCCGGCTTCACTTTGGTGGCGGCGGGTATCAAGCCACAAGCCTACGTCACCTCGCCCACCGGCAGCTACATCCCCAAAGGCGTGGAATGGGTGAACGAGCGCGTGGCTGAAATCGACCCTGAAGGCAACAAAGTGGTCACCGAAAGCGGCAAGGCCGTGCCTTACGACTATCTGATCGTGGCCACTGGGCTGGAGTTGCACTACGCCGGCATTGAAGGCATGGACACGGCGCGCATTGGTCAAAACGGCCTGGGCAGCATCTACCACAGCCCGCAAGCAGCATCGGCCACCTGGGGTGCCCTCAGCCAGTTTGCCGACACCGGGGGCGTGGGCCTATTTGGCCGCCCAGCGGGTGAAATGAAGTGCGCGGGCGCACCGTTGAAGTACGCCTTTATTTCAGACGACCACCTTCGCCGCCGGGGCAATCGGGGCAAGGCTGAACTGATCTACATGGCCCAGAGCAAGTCGCTGTTTGGCGTGCCCATCGTGGCCGAAAAAGTACGCATGCTGTTTCAGGACCGGGGCGTGAAGGTCAACCACGAACACGTGTTGCAGTCCATCGACCTGGACAAGCGACTGGCCACCTACAAAACCCCCACCGGCACGGCCGAGCAGGCTTACGACTTCATCAACGTGGTGCCGCCCATGCGTGCGCCCGAAGCGGTGCGCAACAGCCCGCTGCCCTGGACCGAAGGCCCTTTTGCCGCCGACGGCTGGATGGAGGTGGACCGCGACACGCTGCGCCACAAGCGCTACCCCAACGTGTTCGGTGTGGGTGACATCGCCGGCGTGCCCAAGGGCAAAACGGCGGCCAGCGTCAAATGGCAGGTGCCTGTGGCCATTGCCCACCTGATGTTAGCGGCGCTCTAAACCCGCGTAAATCTGGTGTCGGCAAGCAGTCGGTGGCGGTCATCCGCGGCAGTCAGCTGACTGCTTTGAATTTCCTTTGAATCGAAGGGTGCCCGTTGCACAGGGCACAGACGTGTCCTGAGCGTGCCTGCTTTGGCCATGGCGAGCGGGCTTGAGCCAGCGCAGGGGTATGGCGCAGCGCTGGTGTTTTGCGTTACATATCGCCTACCTGTGTAAGAAGCAGGCGCGACAGTGACAGTCACTTTCCGGTAAACCCACTGTCGCGCCCCGAGACCCACCGCTTTGGAGGGCGCCGTTGCCGCTGTCAGTATTCACGAAGCGGGCGTGGCTGTCCAGCAGCGTGGGCCCACGCATGGGAATGGACCGCCCATGCCCACTGCCCAACACGCACCACCACAGCCGCCGTCACCACCGCCCAGACGTTTTCTGTGCGCCCTGTGTCGCAGCCCTGTGCTCATCTGCAGCCACTGCGACCGCGGCCAGCGCTACTGCAGCGCAGTCTGCTCACTCCAGGCCAGAAGTTGCGCCCAGCGCGCCGCTGCCAAACGCTACCAGGACAGCCGCAAGGGCCGCCACGCTCACGCCACACGCCAGGGGCAATGGCGCGCGCGCCAACAAATAGTGACGCATCAGGGTGGCCCACCACCGCCCTGCGCTGATGTACTCCCATCCAGCGACGCAACCGCTCTGAATCCAGACGCAAGCCAGCGCTGCAAGTGCCAGTTTTGCGGCCGTTCGGTCTCGGCTTTTGTGCGTCAGGACTTTCTGCGATGCCGCTTTCGCCATCCATCCCAACCTTCCGTATGGAGTACCGACTCACATGGCCATTTCACCTGAACTCAAGGCGCAGATCCTGCGCTACCACCACGCCGAGCGCTGGCCGGTGGGAACCATCTCGTCCCAGCTGGGCGTGCACCGCGAGACCGTCATGCGCGTGCTCACCCAGGCCGGCGCGGCCCCAATCGTGCCCGCACAACGCACTTCGGGCGTGACCCCCTACCTGCCCTTTATCCAGGAGACCTTGAAGCAGTTCCCCAACCTCACGGCCAGCCGGCTGCACACCATGGCCGCCGAGCGCGGTTACGAGGGGCGCCCCGACCACTTTCGCCACATCGTCGCCCGCCACCGTCCGCGCCCCCCAGCACAGGCCTACTTGCGCCTGCGCACCTTGCCCGGTGAACAGGGGCAATGCGACTGGGGCCACTTCGGCCACATCCAGATCGGGCAAGCC